>JBIIMU010000019.1:0-15322 GCA_044337845.1 Pirellulales bacterium
CGCGATCGGCACCGACCAGCTCAAGGGCTTCGCCGTCACGCTGTTCTTCGGGCTCCTGCTCAACCTGTTCACGGCGGTGTTCTGCTCGCGCGTGATGTTCGACCTCGCCGAACGGAACCGCTGGATCACGAAGCTCTCGATGGGCCGGATCTTCGGTCAGCCCAACTTCCGCTTCGTCCGCTGGATGAAGCCCGCCATCCTCGGCTCGCTGGCGTTCATCGGCCTCGGGCTGGCGGCGGCCGCCCAGCGGGGGCAGGGGCTGTTCGACATCGACTTCACCGGCGGCACGAGCGTGCAGGTCGAGTTCAAGCCCGACCAGCCGCTCGAGATCGGGGCCGTCCGCGAGGCGGTGGCGGTGCTGCCCGACGCGGCCGTCAGCGCCGTGACGGTGGCCGACGGGCCGCGCGACCTCCGCTACAAGATCGACACCTCGCTGCGGGGCGACGCGGCGGCGGACGTCGAGGCGAAGATCCGGGACCTGTTTCCCGGCCGGCTCGCCACCTACGGCATGGAGATCCGCGACGTGGCTGTGGCGCCGCGGGCCCCCTCCGCGGCCGAGGCCGGCACGGACGGGAAGACCCCGGAGACGCCGCTCGCCACCACGGTGGCCAAGCTCCGCTTCCCGCAGAAGATCACGAAGCCCACGCTGCGGGCGACGGTGCAGGCGGCGCTCGCCGCCAAGCAGATCGGCGACGCCGATTTCGACCTCGCCTCCCCGGAACCCGGGGCATCGTCCGGGCGGGGCTGCGGCGAGTGGACCCTCACCACCTCGCTCGACCCCGATTCCGTCCGCCAGGTGCTCGACGGCGTGCAGGCGAATCTCGCCGACACGCCCGTCTGGCTGGCGGCCAACTCGATCGGCGGCAAGGTGGCCGACAACACCAAGGTGACCGCGGTCTACGCGCTGCTGGCGAGCCTCGCCATGATCGTGCTCTACGTCTGGCTCCGCTTCCAGAACGTGGCGTTCGGCGTGGCGGCCGTGGTGGCACTCGCGCACGACGTGCTCGTGGCGGTCGCGTGCATCGCGTTGAGCAAGTTCGTCGCGCCGTTCCTCGGCTGGGCGCTCGTCGACGACTTCAAGATCAGCCTCGACGTGGTGGCGGCTCTGCTCACGATCATCGGGTTCTCGATCAACGACACGATCGTGATCTTCGACCGGCTCCGCGAACTCCGCGGCAAGGCCCGCTTCGTGACGGCCGACATGGTCGATCGGGCGGTCAACCAGACGCTGAGCCGCACCGTGCTGACGTCGGGCACGGCGCTCCTCGCGACGCTCATCCTCTACGCGGTGGGCGGCCAGGGCATCCATGCCTTCGCGTTCACCATGCTCGTGGGCATCCTCGTGGGCACCTACAGCACCGTCTACATCGCCTCCCCGCTGGTGCTCTGGCTCCAGCACGTGTTCTCGGGCGATGCGTCCACCTCCACGTCCACCGTGGCCCGCACCGCCTGAGCGACGCGCGGCCCGGCCGTGGCAAGGGCTGCGGGTGGTGCCGACCATGCCGCCGCGGGGCCCGGCGTTCATGCCGGAGGTTCCCACGGCCCGCCGTCGCGCGGGCCGGCGTGAGGCATGGTTGCCATGGGTCGCCGACCGTGCCGGCGGGCGGACCCAGCGGAGGACGGCGCATGGGCAGGCTCGTGGGAATGATGCGGTTTCTGGTCGGCGCGGCGATGGTCGCCGGCGGGGTGTCGCTCGTCGTGCCGTTCGGCCGCCTGCTGATGGCGGGGCTCGAGGCATCGGGCCACGTGCCGGCGGTGGCCGCGTTCGGGGCGGCCCCGGCGCTCGATCAGCCCGCCGCCAGCCCGCCACCGCCCGCCCCCGACGCCGACCCCGCCGCGGCCGCGCCGCAGGCGGCGTGGATGGTGCCCGACGCGGCCTTGCCCCCGCCGGTCGAGCTGCGCGGCGACTACGCCCCGCCGTCGGCGCCGGAGCGACTCCCGTCCGTGCCGGCGTCGCTGGGGGCCGAGGGCCCCGGCATGACCGGGATCTATCGCTCGACGCTCGCCGTGCCGCCGCCTCCGCTCCTCGACGCGCACGCACCGCCTCCGGCGGCGGCTTTCGCGATGGCCGAGCCGGCGCGGCCGGCGGCGGCGCTGCCCGGGGCGATGGCGGGCGGCGTGGCGCCCCCGGCGGCGTACGTGATCCGCGACGGCGACGACCTCACCGGAATCTCCGTGCGGTTCTACGGACACCCGGCCGCCGCCGGTGCCGT
This sequence comes from Pirellulales bacterium, assembly GCA_044337845.1. Taxonomy (GTDB): domain Bacteria; phylum Planctomycetota; class Planctomycetia; order Pirellulales; family UBA1268; genus QWPN01. The sequence goes on from JBIIMU010000019.1 coordinate 2,214, forward strand.
CTGGGAGGCCAACCGCGACGTGATCCCCGATCCGGCGCTCCTGCCGATCGGGGCGACCCTGCGGATGCCCCCGCCATGGTCGATTCCGGGGCTGCCTGGGGTCGCGGCCGACGCGGGGCGATCGATCGAGCCACCACCGTCGCTCGCCGGTCCGCGGCCGCGGACCGAACCGGCGGCGGGGCAGGCATGGCTCACGGGGGGCACGCCACCGGCCCCGGCGGCCGCGCCGCGGCTGCCGACGGGGGGTACCGTGCGGCTGGCGCCCGGCGAGACGCTCGAGTCGCTCGCGGTGCGCTTCTATGGGGATCGCTCGGCCGTCAATCGGATCTGGGAGGCCAACCGGGATCGCCTGCGGAGTCCGGAACTCGCCGTCGCCGGCATGGAACTGCGGCTGCCCTGATCGTCGGGCCGGCCGGTCACTCGGCCCTGGCCTTCACGGCCTTCACGAAGGCCAGGACCAGCGACGCCGGGTCGCCGCGGGCCGCCCGCATCGCGGCGAGCTGATCGCCGCTCCGGTCGGCCTGCCCGGTGAACATGAGGAGCGTCGCTTCCTCCGGCCGGGCCGGCGAGGCGGCACGGTCGTCGCCCGGTGGCACGCGGCTGTCGAACCAGGAGTCGGGCCGCTGCCGCTTCAGCGCCTCGAACACCTTCGTCGCGTCGCGGTCACCACGGCCGGCGATCACGAGAATCGGCAGGCCGCGGCCCACCTCCTCGGTCTTCAGCAGCGGCGCGAACTGGATCCCCTTGGCCACGAACGGCGGGCTGATGAGCACGAGCCCCGCCACCTCCCGGCCCTGCGGGCCGCTGGTGCCGGCGGGCCATCGGGCATCGGCGATCGTCCAGGCCGAGCCGAGCACCGCCCCGAGCCCGGATCCGACGACGAACAGCGGCGCCCGGGGAATCTCGCCCTCGGCGACGCCGCGCTTGAGCCACGCGCGGACGCATTCGATGTCGCCGCGGACTCCGGCCTGATCCCGGATCTGGCCGCCGCCACTGCTCGCGATCATCAGAAGCTCGGGCGTCTTGAGCGACTTCGCCGGGTCGGGGTCGCCCTGCGGCGGACGGGGCAGCCGCGACTCGCCGTGTCCGCGGAGGTCGGGCGCCACCACGGTGCAGCCGGCCGCCTGGAGGGCCTTGGCGAGCGGTTCGACCGTCAGGTGGGAACCGCCGAGGTCGTGCAGCAGGATCACGGTGGCGACCGGGGGCGCGGCCTCGGGAGCGGCGTAGTGCCACGCCGCCAGTTCCACGCCATCGGTGGTGGGCTCGAGCTGCTTGATCCGCACGGGGGCGGCCGGCCCGGAGCGGGCCGATCCGGCCTGGGCAGGGGCCGCCGGCTGGGCGGCCGCGGGGTGGGGCAGCACGCCGGGCGCCGCCAGGGCCAGCGTACAGGCGAGCAGACGCAGCGCTGAAAACCGACGAATCGACGGCATGCGGCGAAACCCGGCCAAAAACCGGGACCTGCTGGGACGGGGCGAAAACCACGGGGCCCGGAATAGAATACGGTGTCGTGCCCGAAGAGTTCCATGGCCCGGAGCGGTTCCGGACCGCCCCGTCGAGCGTCTGCACGCCGGACGGGCTGGAGTGCGAGGTGTGGCCATGTCATTTCTCGAGTCGGCCCGCCGGTGGTGGCAGCACCGCACCGGTGAGGAGGAGACCCCGCTCGACGGCGACACGCCCGCCTGGGCGGTGAGCCTGATCATCCACGTGATCGTGCTCCTCTCGATGGCCCTCGTGGGGCTGCCGCGGCTCGAGTCGCCCAAGCGGGCGATCTCGATCGTGTCGCCCCCGGCAGCCGAGGAAGACGTGCTCCTCGAGCCGGAGATGACGGTCGCCCCCAGCGAGGATTCGGCGGTCGCCGACGGCGAGGTGGCCGACGTGGACGTGACCGCTGCGGTGGCACCGGTCCTCTCCGACTCGCCCATCGTGACCGTGGACGTGACGGAGGCGATCGACGCGGAGCTCATGGCGATCGACACCGAGGAGGTGCCGTCGGGGGCCGAACTCGGCGAGTTCATGGAAGCCGGCAGGATCGGCTCCGGCGAGACCGGCTTGGGGACGTCGAACGCCAGCGGGGCCGTCGATCGCCTGACGATCGAGATCGCCAACTCGCTGCAGCAGCGGCCCACCATCGTCTGCTGGGTGTTCGACCAATCGGTCAGCCTCGCGGGCCAGCGGAAGGAGATCGCCGGCCGGCTGGGACGCGTGTTCGACGAACTCGGCATCGCGGCCGGGGGGGCATCCGACCCGGCCCTCACGAACCTCGTGTTCGCCTATGGGCAGAAGGTCGCGAAGGTCGTCGGCGAGCCCACGACCGACGCCCGCAAGGTGATCGAGGCGATCGAGTCGATCCCGGTCGACGAGTCGGGCGTGGAGATGACCTTCACGGCGATCCATCAGGCCGCCAAGGCGGCGAAGGGCGTTCGGGGGCCAGCCTCCCGCCGCAACGTGATGATCATCGCCTTCACCGACGAGGTGGGTGACGACCAGCAGTTTGCCGACGCCGTGGCGAAGTACTGCCGCACCGAGGCGATGCGGACCTACGTGGTGGGCGTGCCCGCGCCCTTCGGGCAGGGCGAGGTGGCGATCAAGTTCCGCGAGTTCGATCCGCGGTTCGCCGACGACGTGCAGTGGGCGCGGGTGCAGCAGGGCCCCGAGACCCTGTATCCGGAGGTGGTGAGGATCCGCTCGGGCATCGAGGCCGACGAGCCGATGGACTCGGGGTTCGGCCCGTTCAGCCTCTCGAAGCTCTGTGCCGAGACGGGCGGCATCTATTTCTGCGTGCACGCGAACCGCAATGCGAGCGGCCGTGTCGGGGACGGCCAGGTCGCCGACATGTCGTCGCAACTTCGCTACTTCTTCGATCCGGAGGTCATGCGCTCCTATCGGCCCGACTATCAGCCCGCGGCCAAGATCGACCAGCTGCTCGCCCGCAACCGCGCGATGCGGTCGCTCGTCGAAGCCGCGAAGGCGTCGGAGATCGCCCCGATGGATTCCCCGCGGATGGAGTTTCCCCGCCAGGACGACGGCACGCTGGTGAATCTGCTCTCCGAGGCGCAGAAGAAGGCCGCCGTGCTGGAGCCGAGGATCGACGTCCTGGCGGCGACCCTCGCGGCGGGCCTGCCCGACCGCGACTCGATCAAGGAGCGGCGCTGGCAGGCCGGCTACGACCTCGCGCTGGGGCGAGTGCTGGCCCTGAAGGTGCGGACCAGCGCCTACAACACCATCCTCGCGCAGGCGAAGTCCGGAATGAAGTTCAAGGATCCGAAGAACGACACCTGGAGGCTCGTGCCCGACGACGACATCGCGACCGCGGGCTCGCAGATGGAGAAGCTCGCCGGGCAGGCGCGCACGCTCCTGACGCGGGTCGTCGACGAGCATCCGGGCACGCCCTGGGCCCACCTCGCCGCCGCGGAGCTTCGGCAGCCGCTGGGCTACCGGTGGGAGGAACTCCACACCGGAGTGAACGCACCGAAGAACGGCGGCGGCGGCGGTGGCGGCCGTCAGCGGGACGACATGAAGCGGACCGTGGCCCCGCCGAAGCCCAAGCGGCCGATCAAGAACATCTGATGCGCGGGCATGCGACCGCCGCCGTCGCGTGAGTTCGCGTCGGGATGTTGCCATCGGGTTGGCGCGCTTCGGGAAGCCGCGAACGGGTGAGTCTGGCTTCAGGAAGCCGCCATCGCGTGAGCGATGCGGACCGGCTGCATGGAGGGCTCGGGGCTGCCCGTGCCCCGTCGCCGGCCGTTCGCCTCGGGCATCCTGCCCTCGGCTCACTCGGATGCCGCCATCGCTTCGCCATCCTGGCTGCGCTTGGCGGCATACGCCGGCTCCCGGGGCACGGGCAGCCCCGAGCTGAGTTCGGGCCTGAGGAACCTGCCATCGGGTTGGCGCGCTTCGGGAAGCCGCGATCGCGTGAGCGATGCGGACCCGCCCGGCCAGGCGAACCTCGGCTTCGCCCACGCCGGGCTCCAGGCTGGACGGCCAGGATGGCCGGGCCAGCCGTGAACTCAGAACGTCAGGCTGTCTTCAGCGAAGACTTCGCGGCTTTCGTAGGCGTGGAAGCAGCGCGAGATTTTCTGGGACAGCATCTGGAGGAACATGCCGCGGAACTCGGGCTCGGAGCGGTCCGTGGCCGGGATCGCCGAGTTCGCGGGGAAGGAGAAGTCGTCGAACCGCTTCTCGAACAGCACCTCCTTGGTGGCCACGTCGAACACCCGCACGCGGGCCGTCGCCCGGCCGCGGTAGAGCGTCGATCCCTCGTGGAGGCGGAACTGCTCGAGGTCGACGCCCACCACGAGATCCGCGTCGAGCGACTTGCCGAGCGTGGGGTAGTCCACCCACGCATTCTCGTCGATCCAGCGGGCCACTTCGTGCTGGCCGATCACCCGCGACCGTCGTACCTTCGCCTGCACCTGGCTGCCCACGAGGCTGGCGAGTTCGCGGGCCGAGCCCGCGTCGGAGAACTCCAGCTCCACGATCGGACGACAGGCCACCGCGACGTGCTTGCCGCGGAGACCGTTGAACTCCGCCGGCACGTCCGCCGGCTGCAGCAGGTAGGCGGCCGTGAGGAGCGTCGAGCATCCGGTCAGGCAGGGGAGGGCGAAGCAGGCCAGGACCGCGAGCCGGAGACCGCCGATGGCGGAAGCGTGCATGGGGATGTCCCTCGAGTGACGGCCGCAGGCGTTCGCGGCCGCGGCGGAGGGTACGGAGGCCGATCGCGAGGCTCAATGCCGCTTCCCGGGGCGGCTTCTGGCAGAATGGGCAAAGAGCGAGCCATGGACATCGTGAGCACGGCAACCACGTCCGACCGAGATGCCCCGCCGCCGTTCGTGGCGGCGGTGGAGCGGTGCCTGCCCGCCGCGGACTTCTGGACGATGCCCGTGCTGGCGGCCGTCTCGGGGGGCGGCGACAGCGTGGCGTTGCTCGTGGCGCTGCGACGGCTCGTGCCTCCCGCCGCCGCGCATCGGCTGGTCGTCGTGCACGCCGAGCACGACCTCAGGCCCGATGCGGGCGACGACCGCGCGTTCGTCGAGCGGCTCGCCGCCCGCCTGGGGCTGCGGAGCGTGGCCCGCCGCCTGGCGATCCGGCCGCACGGCGGCGAGGGGATCGAGGCGGCCGCCCGCAGGCAGCGGTACGACTTTCTGGCGGAGACGGCCGCCGACGAGGGCGCCCGCTACGTGCTGGTGGCGCACACCGCCGACGATCAGGCGGAGACGATCCTGCTCCGCATGCTCCGTGGGACCGGGCTCGCCGGCCTCGGTGGCATGGCGCTGGCGCGGGAACTCGTGCCCGGGGTGTCGCTCCTCCGGCCCCTGCTGGGACTGCGACGGACGGAGGCCCGGCAGTTCCTCGAGGAGCTTGGCGAGGCCTGGCGCGACGATCCCACGAACCGCGAGGTGCGGCATGCCCGCAACTTCCTCCGGCACGAGGTGCTCGCCGCCTGCGCCGCGGGGCCGTTTCCGGCGGCCGAGGCGTCGCTCAATCGGCTGGGCAGGCAGGCGGCGCTCGTCGCCGGGGCGCTGGCCAGCGCCGCGGAGCGGCTCCTCGAAGTCCACGCGAGCCGCGCCGCCGAGGGCGGTGTCGTGCTCCGCACGCGCGACCTGGCGGGGCTCGATCGGCATCTCGTGGCGGAGATGTTCGCCGCGCTCTGGCGCCGCGAGGGCTGGCCCCGCCGCGGCATGACCGCACGGCACTACGCAGGGCTCGCGTCCCTCGCGCTCGGCGACGAAGCGTCGCCGGCAGCGGGGCGGTCGCTGACCCTGCCGACGGGCATCCAGGCCAGGCTCGGCGACGGCGGGCTGCTCGCGGTGCGGCCCCCCCGCTGACCGCCCGCGTTCAGGTGGTCATCTCGACGCGCCGGTAGCCGCCGATGCTCTTGAAGTAGAGCAGCAGGCCGAGGTAGATCGCGGCCATGGTGGCGGGGATGATCGCGTCGGCCTTGAGCGTGTCGCGGTCTCCCTGCTGGTCCGCCTTCACGGCGAGCTGCTGCGCGGCTGTCGCGTCGGCCGCTGCCCGGGCCCCGGCGACCTTCTTGCCGTCGAGGCCGAAGGCCTCGCTGCTGGGGATGTTGAGGAACCGGCTCGGTGTCTCCGACTTGTACTCCTCGTAGACGGCGGCATCGGCCGTGCGGAGCGCCTCGCCGGCGAAGCGATCCTTGCAGTAGCCGAGGCCCGGCCCGCCGAGCAGTCCGGCCGAGAGCATGCCGATGCCCCCCATGATCGACATCGCGATGGCACCGGTCTGTGGGAACCGGTCGCCCACCACCGCGAGCATGGTCGGCCAGAAGAACGTCTTGCCGACGGCGTAGATGCCGAGCGCGACGAGGGCCGCGGGGAACGTGTCCATGCCGCTGGCGTACCGCAGCCCGACGAACGCGAGCACCGACGAGGCGAGCAGGATCCCGATCGGCGAAAGGCCGAGCTTCGTCTCGATGAAGTGGGCGCAGAACCGCAGGCCGAACATGATCGCGGACGTCCAGATGAACAGCGCCTTGCCCTGCTCGGAGCTGAACAGGTTGCCGGTGATGTTCTGGATCCAGCTGTCGGTTCCGAGCTCGACGGCCCCGACCATGGCGTGGGTGACGAACAGGATGAACAGCAGCAGCGACCCGATCGAGAACTTCGTCATCACCGCGACGCCGAGCAGAAGCAGGCCGCCGACCGCGTAGCCGAGGGCGGCCGCCTGGTCGGGCACGAAGCTCTTGAAGATGTCGCCGAAGAACAGGGCGAGCAGGTAGCAGGCCACGGCGGCTCCCAGGATGCCGACGTCGCGGAACATGTCGACGAAGCTGGCCCCCTTGGCGGCCGCCTCCGACCGCGGGAACGACTGGCCGAGGAACATCAGCGCGTAGATGGCGGTCGGGATCAGGTACAGGGCGAGCTGGATCTTCCAGTCCCAGTGCAGCTTGTCGTCCAGGTACCAGCCCGCCACGGTGCCCAGCACCATGCCGGCCGGCCAGCTGGCGTGGAGGATGTTGAGGTAGTGCGTGCGGTTGTGGGGGAAGACCGTGGCCACGAGCGGGTTGGCGACGGCCTCGAGCGTGCCGTTGGCGAACGCGAAGATGAAGGACCCCCAGAACAGCAGCTGGTAGGCATTGTCCGGGGACGAGGCGCTGAAGGTGACGAGGGCCGAGAGGATGTGGCCGGCCAGCGCGAGGGCCACGAGCTTGCCGTAGCCGATCTTGTCGACGATCACGCCGCCGATGATGATGCCGAAGCAGAAGCCGGTGAGCCCCGCGCCGGTGATCTGCCCCACCTGCGAGGCGGTGAAGCCGAACTGCTCCCGCCAGTTGTCGAGGATGCCACCGCGGATCGCGAAGCCCACGCCCGCCGCGAGGATCGCCATGAAGCCCGCCCAGAGCAGGCGGTGAGCGTTGGGATACGCCCCGGCGAGATCGGTGCCGGACTGGTGCGAGCGGCTGGCGGCCATGCGTGGGTTCCTGTGGGACGAGGACGGGGGCTGGCGGTCGCCGGCGCCGGCACCCAACCCCCCGAAGCCGGAGACAGGGAGGCACTATAGCAAGCCGCGCAGGCTGGCGAAATGGCGGGTTCTCCGGGGGTGGCGGCCTGTCGCCGCGGCTTGACCCTCGGGGGTGCGGGCGCGTACCTTCCCGCCCCCTCGGAGGCGTTGTGGTGGCCGCGCCGGCCGCCCGAGCACCCTCATGAAATCGCTCGCCGACCTTCTCTGGACGCTCGTCCGTTGGACGCTGCCGCTGTCGGTGGCTGCCATCGTGGTGACCGTCGTGCTCGGCTCCAACCGCATCGGCGAGGAGGTGCGGCGCCGCGTCGAGGCGCGGCTCGCGGCCGCGTTTCCCGGCGTTGCGGTCCGCGTCGCGGGGGCGAGCCTGGTGGAGGGCGAGGGGATCGTGGTGCGGGGGCTGTCGTTCGAGGATCCGGCGATCACGGGCGAGGGCCGGCGGCTGCTCGTCGTCGAGGAGGTGCGGGTCGCCTGCGGCACGTCGCTCCAGGATCTGGTGGCGGGCGAGCCCAGGATCACGGCGGTGCGGCTCATTCGTCCGGTCGTCCATGCCACCCGCGGGGCCGACGGCCGCTGGAATCTCTCGCGCCTGCTTCGCGAGCGGGGCACGCCCCTGCAGGTTCCCGTCGGCATCGACGACGCGACGCTGTTCGTCGACAGCGGCGGCCTCGGCGGCAGGCTCATGCTCCGCACCGTCGCCGTCGAACTGCGTCCGCTCCCCGAGGCCGATGGCCCGGCGATCTCGGTTCGCGGCTCGGTGGCGGGCGACCTGTTCGATCGCGCCGGCTTCGAGGGCCGGGTCTCGCCGCGGGGCGATTTCGCCCTCGCCGGTCGCGTGGAGTCGCTCGACGTGTCGCCGCGGTCGCAGTCGCTCCTGCCGACACCGGACGGCGGCCGCGACTGGCTCGCCGGCCTGCGCGGCCGCCTCGACATCGACTGGCGGGCGTCCGGCCGGCTCGCCGAGCTCGAGCGGGTCGACTTCGCGGCGTCGGGGCGGCTGGAGGCAGGGCACTTCGAGCATGCCGCGCTGCCCGTCGCGATCTCCGACGTGTCGGCCGACTTCACGGCCGATCGCGGCGGGATCGTCTGCGAACGTGTCGAGGCCCACTCCGGCTCGACGCTGCTTCGTGGGTCGGGCCGCCTCGCCGGCTGGGATGCGGCCGCCGACTTCGACCTCCTGGTCGAGGCGGAACGGATGGTGGTGGGGCACCACTGGGAGGGCTTCATGCCGGCGGCGGTGGCCGCGCACTGGAGCAAGCTTCTCCCCGCGGGCGAGGTCGACGTGCGGGCCCACGTGGTCCGTCAGGCCGGCGCCGTGCGTCCCGACGTGTCGCTCCGCTGCCGCAACGTGTCGCTCACGTACTACCGCTTCCCCTACCGCGTCGACCGCACGGTGGGCACGGTGACGCTCAAGGACACGCAGCTCGCGCTGCACCTCACGGGCGAGGCCGGAGGGCACCCCGTGCACGTGGAAGGCGCGGTGGCCACCACGGCCGGCGGCCCGGGGTTCGTGGAGGTCCGCGGCGAGGGCATGCGGATCGACGAGCCCCTGCTGGCGGCGCTGCCGCCGCGGAGCGCCGAGATCGTCCGCTCGCTGCGGGCCGCCGGCACCTTCGACTTCGCGTTCCGGCACGAGCGATCGCCCGAGCTGCCGGGCGGTTTTGCCAACACGCTCGGCATCCGACTCGCGCAGTGCAGCCTCACCTACGCCGGCTTTCCGTACCCGCTGGGCAACGTCTCGGGCTTCGTCCACATGGATCGCGGCAACTGGACGATTCGCGACGTCGTCGGCTCCAACGACACCGGCGTCGTGCGGTGCTCGGGCCGGCTCGTCCGCGTCGGTGACGATGATGGCGAGCTCACGCTCGACCTCGCCGGCACCGATGTCGTGCTCGAGAAGGAGCTCCGCGACGCGCTGCCTCCGGGCATGCGGCGGATCTGGGATGACGTCGATCCCCGCGGCAACGCCGAGTTCACGGCCCGCGTCCGCCACGGCGTGAAGGCCCGGCGCACCGAGGTCGAGCTCGAGGCGACGCCCCGCGGCGACACCGTGTCGATCGAGCCCGCCTGGTTTCCCTACCGCCTCGAGCGGCTCCGGGGTCGGCTCCGCTGGCAGCAGGGCCGGCTGCACTTCGAGGGCGTCCGCGGGGCCCACGCCCGGACCACGGTGTCGGCGGACGGGACGTGCCGGTTCACGCCCGACGGCGGCTGGCACATCTCGTTCGAGCGGCTCGTCGCCGATCGCTTCCGGGCCGACCACGATGTCCTGCGGGCCCTGCCGCGGGGCCTCGAACAGGCGGTCTCGAGCGTGCAGCTGGGGGGCATGCTCTCGGTCGACGGCGCCCTCGAGATCTACTCGACCGCTCCCGTGACCGTCGCGGCGCCGGGCGGCCGGTCGGAACAGGTGCCGGGGCCCGCCGCCGCCTCGTGGGACATGCAGCTCGACATGGAGCAGGCCGCGCTCGACGTGGGCGTGCCCTTGGAGCACGTGCACGGCGGGATCCGCCTGCGGGGCCAGAGCGACGGCCGGTCGTGGACCACGCTCGGCGACATCGCCATCGACAGCGCCATGTGCCGCGGCGTGCAGCTCACCGCGATCACCGGGCCGCTGGCGATGGACGCCGCGGGGGCCCGCTTCGGCGCCCAGGCGGGCACCGATCGCCGGGCGGAGGCCCGCCGGCTCACCGCCCGGATCGCCGACGGCACCCTCACCGTGGACGGCAGCGTGGCCGGCGGCGACACGGCGGCATTCTCCGTGGCCTGCTCGCTGGCCGACGCCGACCTGGCCCGGCTCACCGCCGACATGGCCGATGGCGGGCATGCCTACCGGGGCCGCGTGCACGCCGGCCTGCGAATTCGCGGCTCGCGGGCCGGGCGGCATTCGCTCGCCGGTGAGGGGCAGGTGCGGCTCGTCGACGCCGACATCTACGAGCTGCCGGTGATGGTGGCGCTGCTGAAGATCCTGCGGGTGAAGGTGCCCGATCGCAGCGCGTTCACCAGCAGCCTCGTCGACTTCCGGATCGAGGGGCCGCACGCCTACCTCGACAACATCGAACTGTCGGGCGACGCCATCAGCCTCGTGGGCAACGGGGAGGTGGACTTCGATTCCAACGTGAACCTCGTCCTGCGGCCGATCATGGGGGAGGCGCAGGCCCAGCTCCCGGCCATGAAGCGGCTGCTCGGCGGCGCCAGCGGACAGTTCATGCTCGTCCACGTCGACGGCACGCTGGCCGAGCCCACCACGTCGACCGAGGCCTTTCCCACGCTCTCGGCGGCGGTGCAGCGGCTGCAGTCGCGCCGCCAGGGGACCGGCGGAGGCACGGCATGGGCCGCCGACGAGGTGCGGCGGTGACCTGCACAGGCGGGGCGAAGCGGCGCGGATTGGTAGAGTGGGTCGTCCGCACCGCAGGCCCGGGGCGGGAGCGCGGATGAGCGGAGGAACTGACCGATGAAGTTCGTGAAGATGCACGGAGCCGCCAACGACTACGTCTACGTCGACTGTTTCGTCGAGCGGCCGCCGGCCGATCCGGTGGCACTGGCTCCCGTGATCGCCGACCGCCACCGCGGCGTCGGCGGCGACGGCCTCGTGCTCGTGCTGCCGTCGTCCGTGGCCACGGCGCGGATGCGGATGTTCAACGCCGACGGCAGCGAGTCGGAGATGTGCGGCAACGGCGTCCGCTGCGTGGCCCACCTCGTGGTCTCCCGCGGCCGGGCCGTCCCGGGGGCCGTGACGATCGAGACGGGCCGCGGCGTGCTCACCCTCGACGTGAGGCCGACCGGGCCGCGGACGTCGCAGGTGCGGGTCGACATGGGCGAGCCGCTCCTCGAGGCGGCGAGCATTCCCGTCGCGGGGGTCGGCCCCGGTCCCGTCGTCGATGCCCCCTGCGCGGCGCTCGGGGCGGAGGAGGCCTGGTGGCGGGACTGCGGACTCGATCCCCGGATGACGTGCGTGTCGATGGGCAACCCGCACGTGGTGCTCTGGGTCCGCGACGTGGCGGGCGTGCCGCTGGAGTCGATCGGGCCGCGGATCGAGACCCACGCCACGTTCCCGCGGCGGGTCAACGTGCACGTCGTCGAGGTCCGCTCGCCGACGCACGTGGTGATGCGGACCTGGGAGCGGGGCAGCGGCATCACGATGGCCTGCGGCACCGGGGCCTCGGCCGTGTGCGTGGCGGGCGTGCTCGGCGGCCGGACGGCGCGGACGATCGACGCCGATCTGCCGGGCGGTCGCCTGCGGCTGGAGTGGCCCGAGCAGGGGCACGTGTTCATGACCGGACCGGCCGCGGAGGTCTTCCAGGGCGAGTGGCCCGAGGACTGACCGAGGTCGCTGGAAGGAGCCGACATCCGTGAAGATCAAGTCCCCGTTCGCGATCGGCTGCTGGTCGCTCGTGGCCACCGCGGCCATCCGGCAATGGATGGGCACGCTCGACTGTCAGGTGGAGTTCGGGGATCCCGCGGTGGATCCGGTGCACCGCGACTACCGGGGCGCGAAGATCTACGTGTTCTGGCACGAGAACATCCTCATGCCGCTCTATCTCCGCGGGCACTCGAACATCTCGATGCTGCTCTCGCGGCACTGGGATGCGAACGTGCTCGATCGCGTGGCCCGGATGATGGGCTTCGGGGTCGTCCGCGGCAGCACGTTCAAGGGCGGCTCGACGGCGCTCCGCGAACTGGCCGACCGCGCCGCCGTCGGGAACCTCACGATCACGCCCGACGGGCCGCGGGGCCCGCGGCGGACGCTCGCACCGGGGTGCGTGTTTCTGGCGAGCACGCTCGGCATCCCGATCGTGGCCATGGGCATGGGCTACGACCGGCCGTGGCGGGCCGGCACATGGGATCGGTTCGCGATCCCGCGGCCCTGGACGCGGGCACGGGGCGTCGTCAGCCGCGCGATCGCGATTCCTTCGGGGCTCGACCGCGAGGGCATCGAGCAGCACCGCCGCGGCGTGGAGCGGCTGCTCAATCACCTCTCCGACGAGGCGGAGGCCTGGGCCATGGCGGGTGACCGCCGGCCGCTGCAACGGCCCGTCCGCAAGGAGCCGTCGCGGGTGGCGCGACGGACGGCGACGCTCCCGGGCCTGCCCGGCGTCAGCCTCGATGCGGAACTGGACCGCTTCGGGCTGGGGGCGCCGTCGTGCTCCCGCGCCGACGAGGATCGCCCCGCCGCCTGAGCGGCCTCAGCGAGCGAGCCTCTCGAGTCGTCGCTCGAGCGCCTCGAGCAGGCCGCGGAGACGCCCGACCTCGCGGCGCAGGTCACCGGCTTCGTCGACCGGCGCGACCGGCCTGCGGCTCGTCCGCGGGCCGCCATCCTGAAGGACGGGCACGGCCGTCGGCTGCGGCGCCGCATCACCGAGGAGCGCCCGTTCGAGCGGAGCTTCGAGCGGCTGGAGGACGACGTCGGCACGCCGCTCCACGCCGCCCGGCAGCACGAAGTCGACGGGGATCGGCCGATCGACGGGGCCGGACGTGACGATCGTGGTGAGCTCGTCGGGCGAGCGCACCGCCTGGCCATTGAGCCGGACGATCACGCTGCCGGGAGGAATCCCCGCCCGCGATGCCGGCAGATCCCCGACGACACCGATCACGTAGGCGCCGGCCTCGTCGCCGAGACGGAACCGGGCCCGTGTGTC
>JBIIMU010000292.1:0-4106 GCA_044337845.1 Pirellulales bacterium
GGTGGTCACCAGCCCCTTCGACACGCTCAACACCGTGCTCCGCATCCGCTCGGCCCAGTTCATCGACCCGGTGGTCGACCGCGACGTGGTCACCATCGACGGCAAGGCCGCGGTCACCGACGCCAGGGGCGTGGTCGAGCGGTCGTCGCAGCCGGTGTTTCCGGTCGTGGGCGACGACGGCCGGCTCGTCGGCTACTGCTTCAAGACCGACATCGTGAACCCGCCGAAGCCGCAGCTCGTGCTCGTGGACCACAACGAGCTCGGCCAGGCGGTGGCCGGCGCCGAGGACGCCGAGATCGTGGAGGTGCTCGACCACCATCGGCTCGGCGGCGGCCTCAAGAGCACGCAGCCGATCCGCTTCATCAACGAGCCGGTGGGCTCGACCTGCACGCTCGTGGCCCGCCAGTTCCGGGCCGCCGGGCTCGTGCCCGAGCCCGCCATCGCGCTGTGCATGGCGTCGGGCATCATCTCCGACACCCTGTTTCTCCGCTCGCCGACCACCACCGACGTCGATCGCGACGTGCTCTCCTGGCTCCGCGGCCTGTGCCGCGTGGACCTCGACCGCTACGCCCGCGAGTTCTTCGAGATCGGCTCCGCCCTGCGGACGAAGCCGGCCGCCGGCGTCATTTCCGAGGACTGCAAGGAGTTCGTCGAGCACGGCGTGCGATTCTCGATCTCGCAGATCGAGGAGACGGGCTTCGACCTCTTCTGGGAGCGGAAGGACGACCTCCGCGAGGCGCTCGAGGAGTTCGCCGCCCGCCGCGGCCTCGAGTTCTCCGCGCTGCTCGTGACCGACGTCGTGGACCAGGGGTCGCTGCTGCTGTTGTCGCGGGAGTCCGAGGCCCTCGAGGAGATCAACTACCCGCGGCTCGACCGCTGCCTCTACGAACTCAAGAACGTGGTGAGCCGCAAGAAGCAGCTCCTGCCGCTGCTCGCCCAGCTGATCTCACCGCCGGTCGCGGCGAAGCGATAGCCGCCGGCCGGCCGTGGGTGATCAGGTCCCGCCCGCGATCAGGTCATACACGAATCGGCCGTGCGGATTGCGGCTGCGAACGAGCCTGAAGTTGCAGTCGAAGAGATCGGATCGGCACGTGCCATCCGCCGCCAGCGCCGACTCGGCGCATGCATGCGTCGACACGTAGAATCGTGTTTTCATCGTTGATTTCGGTCGCAGCCCCGACGGCAGCGACTTACCGCGCAACGGAGTGCGCCATGACCGGGATGGTGAGCCGATCGACCGTGTGCCTCGCGCTCGCGTGCTGCGTGCAGGCCGCGGCTGCCGCCGACTGGCCCTGCTTCCGCGGTCCCGGATCCCGCGGGGTCGCGGCCGATGATCCGCGGCTGCCGGCGCGGTGGAGCGACACGAAGAACGTCCGCTGGAAGGTCGATCTCGACGGCCGTGGCTGGTCGTCGCCGATCGTGTCGGGCGGCCGCGTGATGCTCACGACCGCGATCCCGCCCGCGGCCCCGGAAGACGCCAAGAAGGGCCTCTACTTCGGCGGGGAGCGGTCCGATGTGGCCGCGGGCGAGGTCCGCTGGGTCGTCACCTGCCTCGACGCGGCCACGGGCCGGACCCGCTGGGAGACGGTGATCGCCCGCGGTCCCGCGCCCGGCCCGATCCACGTCAAGAACAGCTACGCCTCGGAGACGCCGCTCACCGACGGTGAGCGGATCTACGCCGCCTTCGCCGGCACCGGTATCGTGTGCCTCGACATGGAGGGCAACCGCGTCTGGGAGCACCGCTGGCGGCCGCGTCCCATGCGGAGCGGCTGGGGGCCGGCGGCATCGCCCGTGCTGCACGGCGGCCGGCTCTACGTGGTGAACGACAACGAACACGACTCGTTCGTGGCGGCGCTCGACGCCCGCACGGGCCGCGAGATCTGGAGGCGGGCCCGCGACGAGAAGAGCAACTGGTCGACGCCCTTCGTCTGGGAGAACGGCCTCCGCACGGAGCTCGTCACCCCCGGCACCGGCACGACGCGCTCGTATGCCCTCGACGGCACGCTGCTCTGGGAACTGGCCGGCGGCTCCGCGATCACGATCGCCACGCCCTACGCGGCCCACGGCCTGCTCTACGTGAGCTCGGGGTTCGTGCTCGACCGCACGCGGCCCATCTGGGCGATCCGTCCCGGTGGCCGCGGCGACCTCACGCTGCCCGACGGCGCCGACGCGAGCCCGGCGATCGCCTGGTGCCGCCGCGACGCGGCCCCCTACAACCCGACCACGCTGGTCTATGGCGACGAGCTCTACGTGCTCGCCGACCGCGGCCTGATGGCCTGCTACGACGCCCGCACCGGCAGGCAGCACTACCGCAAGGAGCGGCTCCCCGAGGGCCGCGCGTTCACGGCATCACCGTGGGCCGCCAACGGCCTCGTGTTCTGTGCCAACGAATACGGCGAGACGTTCGTGGTGCAGGCGGGCCCGACCTTCAGGCTGCTGCACACGAACCTCCTCGCCGAAGACGACATGCTGATGGCGAGCCCCGCGATCGCCGACGGGCGTCTCTTCCTCCGCACCGACCGTCGGCTCTACTGCCTCGAGGAATTCGCGGCGGCATCCCGCCGACGAAGCAGCCATCCGGCCGCCAGTGCGGCGATGGCCACGGCGGCCGCCGAGGACGGTTCGGGGACTGCCGCCACGCCGACCGCAGGCGGCGACGACGCGTTGTAGGGGCCGGCGTCGAACAGCCCGGTGGCGAAGAAATCCGCCGCGTCGAGGATGTCCACGATGCCGTCGTAGCCGAAGTCTCCCTCCAGCCACGTCGCGGGATCGCCGCTATCGAACTTCCCGCCAGCCAGGAAGTTCGCCGCGTCGAGGATGTCGATAGCCCAGTCGAGGTTGGTGTCGCCGGGAGCGGCGTAGGCGAACGCCACGGAGCCGTCACCGTTGTCGAGCCAGCCCACGGATCGCGGGATGCTCGCGGCCAGATCCGCCGCGGCCGCACTCGACGTGATGCCGCTCGTGCCGGTCCACGAGCCGTCGCCACGACCGGCGAGGAGCGCCGTGAGCATGTCGGCCACCGGCAGGCCTGCCGCCACCGTGACGAAGCCGGTACCCGCGTTGGTCAGTCCGCCGGCATTCGGGGCGAGGCCACCCACGGTCGTCTGGAGCATTGGCGTGAGAGATACCATGCCGCCGGTGAGCGTCACGATCCTACTCGACGCGAGGGCCGCGCCGTTGGCAAGCCGGAGCGTACCCGCAGCCACGTTCGTGTCGCCGGTGTACGTGACAGTGCCGGAGAACTCGAGAACGCCCGAGCCGATCTTCGTCAAGCCGCCCGTGCCCGTCAGCGTCTGGCTGATGCCAAGATCGAACCCATTGCTGTCGATGGTGATCCCACCGGCCTGCACGTTCGCCACGTCCAGGTTCGTGATGAACGCCCCTTGGCTCTCCCGGGCCTTGAGGATGCCGCCATTGAAGTTGACGGTCGCACTGCCGGTGCCGCCCTCGAGCTTCTTCGTCGTGACGGTTCCGCCGTCGAGGTTGAGGGTGCCCGTGCCATTGTCGCGGCCCACGAGCACCTCGTTGCCGACATTCAGCTCCGCCGAGCCGCTGAGCGTGTAGGTGCCCACGGATGAGCCGCTGTTCTCATTGCCGATGTAGACCTCGTTCTGCACGTTCACGACGCCACCGCTCTGCGTGAGACGTCCTGTCGCCTGGTTGTGGCCGATCTGCAGCTTGTCGCTCGTGCTCATGGTGCCGCCGGTCATCGTCATCGTGCCGGAAGAGCCCAGCTCCTTGCCGATGAAGATGGTGTTCGTCGCCGTCAATGAGCCGCCGCTGAGGTTGTAGGTGCCGGCACCGACCTGGTCCCCGTCGCGCGTCCCCACGCCAAACTCCTTGATCACGCTGATCACGCCGGCCGTCTGATTCAGCGTTCCGGTGCCGTTGCGGCGGCCGATATACATGTTGCCATTGCCGGTGGTGGTGATCGTGCCGCCGTCCACGTTCAGGGTGCCCGTCCCGCCCTCGCGGCCCACCACGACCTCATTCGCCACGTTGAGCGATCCCAACCCGCTGAGCGTGTACGTCCCCGACGCACCGGCGTTCTCGTTGCCGATGTAGAGCTCGTTGTTCACGCTGATCGCGCCGCCGCTCTGCACCAC
>JBIIMU010000293.1:0-4105 GCA_044337845.1 Pirellulales bacterium
TTGTCCGCGGCGTGCTGCGGCTGTTTCGGTCCGCGGTCACGGCCTGGTGCGCGAGCGACGCCGCGGCGGGCCGCGCGGCCGACGCCGACGAGATCGACGTCGTGAACGGCTGGCGGCAATCCTTCCGCGGGCTGCGGCGGACGATGGTCCGCGCCGCCACCGTGGTCGCCCTCCGGGATCAGGCGCCGCCCCCCGGCATGTCGCCCGCCGAGTTCGACCGCCTCCGCTGGCAGCGCGATGCCGCGGCGGAGCGGCTCGTCGACGCGGCCGTGCAGGCGGGCGAGACGCTCTGGATGCTCTCGACGCGGCGGGCGTTCGCGGCCGACGGTGGCCGATCGACCGGGGTCGTCGGGCGGCTGTTCGCCGCCTTCATCCGGGGCGACGCCGCCGCCGCCGCCGAGCACTGCCGCACAGTCTGCGAGCGGCTCGTGGGCCGGCCGGTGCTCTATGTCCCGCTCGCGCGGGGAGGCCGCCCCGACCGCGTCGTCCGGGCCCGGGGCCGCGAGCGGCTCCTGGAGCGCATGGCCACCTGCCTGCCCCGCGTGGGCCTGGTGAGCGAGACGATCGCGGTCGTGCAGCTCGCGAAGTCGCTGGAGAGCCGCCGCCCCGCCGGCGGGGCGAGCGTGAGCGAGTTCGATCGGGTGTTCGAGGCCGCGACGACGGCGCTCGTGGAGCGGATCGTGGAGAGCGCCGCCGCCGACGGCGGCGACGAGGCCGCGCGGACCATCCGCATCCTCGACGGCCTGGCCCTGCTCGTGCCGCGGCTCCTGGAGACCTGGCTGACCCACGCCCGCCAGCTGCGGCTGTCGGTGCTCGAGCGGCTGCGGGACGACCGCTCCTTCGCGGCGACGCGGGAGTTCGTCGAACGGTACGGCGCCGGGCTGTTCACGCAGCACCTGCTCTCGCCGTCGTCGCTCCGCGGCATCCTCCGCGGCGGCGTGGGCCACTGGATCGACCAGCTGCTCGACCGCAGTGACCCCGACGATGCCCTGCCGGCCGGCCGCCGGCCCGACCGCCTGCTCGAGGATCTGCGGAGCGGCGCGCTCCCGGTCAAGCAGGCCGTGTCGCGACTGCGGCTCGTGCTCGAGAGCGTCGCGGAGAACCACGCCGAGTACCGCGACTGGAACTCGACGACCACGCAGTCGGACCGCGGCGAGTGCCTCCACATCCTCCTCGACTACCTCCGCGTGAAGGCCGAACACGACCGCATCGCGTGGACGCTCCGGCCGGTCACGATGGCGCATCGGGTGCTCGCCCGGCGGGGCGCCGCCGCCGCCGCGGAGGCCTGGCGGGACCGGCTCCGCGAGGAGACCCGTGACACCGCCGGCGGCCTCGTGAAGCGGCTCGACCACCTCGAGGGCCACTGGAGCGTGCGGCTCGCGAGCATCGGCGACCGCGTGCGCCGGCCCTTCACCGCGATGCTCGAGCAGGACGAGCTCGAGGCGCTCGTCGAGCCGGCGGTCACCGAGCTGCTCACCGGCGCCCCGGCGGGCGCCGGGGCGGCCCTCGAGCAGCGGTCGCTTCAGATGCTCGGACTGGCCAGCGGGTCCGGGGTCGAGGTGCCCGAATGGCTCGAGCGGCTCAGCCAGGCCGTCGAGCGGGCAACCGAGGACGCCGACGCCCTGCCCCGCCGCGGCCCCGACGCCGCCCGCGTGCCGACCACGCTGGCGGCCGCCGTGCCCTGGCTGCCGATGCCGTGGCCGCAGCTCACCGCCGCCCTCGGCGGCTGACCCCCAACCCCCCGCGGGCCGCCGTGTAGGATGGCCCGCTTCGAGGATCATGCCATGACGCTCCGCCCCCTCCGCGCCTCCGAGCACCTGCACGACGTCAAGTACGAGATCCGGGGCGCCCTCGCCCGCCGCGCCGAGCAGCTCGAGCGGGAGGGGCACGAGATCGTGAAGCTCAACATCGGCAACCCCGGGGCCTTCGGCTTCCGGATGCCGGGTTCGATGCGGGTGGCGGTCGTCGAGAACCTGCACCAGGCCGATCCCTACTCGCACCAGAAGGGGATCTTTCAGGCCCGCGAGGCCGTGGTGATGCAGCAGCAGAACCGCGGCGTGATGGACGTCACCGCCGACGACGTGTTCATCGGCAACGGGGTCAGCGAGCTGATCATGATCGCCATGCGGGCGCTGTTGAACCCGGGCGACGAGGTGCTCGTGCCGAGCCCCGACTACCCGCTCTGGACGGCCAGCGTGGTGATCCACGGGGCCAAGGCGGTGCACTACCCCTGCCGGCCCGAGCGGGGCTTCGTGCCCGATCCCGCCGAGATCGAGGCGCTCGTCACCGACCGCACGCGGGCCCTGGTGGTGATCAATCCCAACAACCCGACCGGCGCCGTCTATTCCCGCGAGGTGCTCGCGGCCCTCGCCGGTATCGCCGAGCGGAAGCACCTCGTGCTCGGCGCCGACGAGATCTACGACGAGATGCTCTACGACGGCGCGGAGTTCGTGCCGCTGGCCACGCTCGTGAAGAAGACGCTCTGCCTCACCTTCTCGGGGCTCAGCAAGGTCTATCGGGCCTGCGGCCTGCGGGTGGGCTGGCTCGTGTGCTCGGGCGAGCGGGAGCACGCCCGCGACTACCTCCAGGCGGTGGAGCTGCTCGCGAGCCTCCGCCTGTGCTCGAACGTGCCGGGCCAGTTCGCGGTGCAGACGGCGCTCGGCGGGCACCAGTCGATCTTCGACCTCACGCGGCCGGGCGGCCGGCTGCATGCCACCCGGGCGGCGATGCTCGGCGCGGTGGCCGGGAGCCGCTGGCTGTCGGTGGTGCCGCCGGAGGGGGCGATGTACGCCTTCGTCCGCGTGCATGCCGAGCGGCTGCCCGGAGGCCTCGCCGCCTTCGACGACCAGGCGTTCGCGCTTGCGCTCTTGGAGCGGAAGCACGTGCTCGTGGCCCCGGGCTCGAGCTTCAACGTGCCCTACCGCGACCACTTCCGGGTCACGCTCCTGCCCGACGCGGACCAGATGGCCGACGTGTTCGCGCGGATCGAGAGCCTGCTCGACGAGATGGCCGCCGAGGGCTGAGCACCGTCCGCCGCCACGGAGCCCCCATGCATCGCCGCTGGCATCCCGGCACGACCGGCCTCCGGCTCCTCGTCGCCGTCGTCGCGGCGTGCGGCTGGGGATCCGTCGTGGCGGAGCGGCCCGACGTCCTGCTGATCCTCGTCGACGACCTCAAGCCCGCGCTCGGCTGCTACGGCGACGCTGCCGCCCGCACGCCGCATCTCGACCGCTTCGCGGCCCGCAGCCTGCGGTTCGATCTCGCCTACTGCAACCAGGCGGTCTGTGCGCCGTCGCGGTTCTGCCTGATGCTGGGCTCCCACTCGACGTCGACCGGCCTGTTCACGCTCGGCAGCCGGCTCCGCGACGCCTGGCCCGACGCGGTCACCCTGCCGCAGCACTTCGCCGGCCACGGCTACCGCACCGAGTCGCTCGGCAAGGTCTTTCACGTCGGCCACGGCAACCGCGGCGACCCGGAGTCCTTCTCGGTCCCGCACTTCCCCGAGAAGGTCATCGAATACGCCTCGCGGCATCGGGATCGAGGCGACCCGCCCACCCGCGAGGAGGCGCTGTTCGAGAACCTGCCGCTCGACGACATCCGGGCGCTGCCGCGCGGCCCCGCCTGCGAAGCGGCCGACGTGCCCGACGACGCCTACGCCGACGGGCGGGTGGCGGCCGAGACGATCCGCCGCCTGCAGGCCGCCGCGGAGCGGCGCCGACAGTCGGCGACCCCGTTTCTGATCGTGGCCGGCTTCGCCCGCCCCCACCTCCCCTTCGCGGCGCCGCAGCGCTACTGGGACCTGCACGACCCCGCGCGACTGCCCGTGCCGCACCGCCACCGTCCGCCCGAGGGCGCGCCGGCCGTGGCCGGCAAGCGGGGGGGCGAGATCACCAACTACGCCCCCGTTCCCGAGGCCGCGCCGATCGAGGCCGACCTCGCCCGCCGGCTCGTGCACGGCTACTACGCCAGCGTCAGCTATGTCGATGCCCAAGTCGGCAAGGTGCTCGACGAACTCGACCGCCTGGAGCTCGACGACAGCACCGTCGTCGTCGTATGGAGCGACCACGGGTTCCACCTCGGCGATCTCGGCATCTGGACGAAGCAC
>JBIIMU010000294.1:0-4103 GCA_044337845.1 Pirellulales bacterium
CCCAGGCACCGAGGGCGTCGGCGAGCGCCGGTCCGCTAGTCTGGTCGGCGGCGTACCAGGCGCGGGGAGCGACGGCCGTCACGGTGGCGACGAGGTCGCGGCCTCCCGCCGTGGCCCGCACCGTGGCAGCGCCCGCCGCCGGCGCGGTGAACAGGCCCGTCGGCGAGATGGTGCCGGCGGACGCCGACCATGCGACCGTGGCCGGCATCGTCTCGCCGAACTGGTCCCGCACGGCCAGCTGCTGGCTCGTCTCGGCGGCCACGACCGCCACGGCCTCGATGGCGGTCGGCGTCTGGGCCACGGTCACCGGCACCGTGCTGGTGACGGATTGGAGCGTCACGTCGGTGATCGTGACCGTCACCGCATAGACGCCGGCGGCGGAGAACGTGGCCGTGGTGTTCCGCGCGGCGTTGGTGCCGCTCGCCGAAAAGACGACGGGGGCCGGTCCCGTCGCGGTCCACGCGTAGGTCAGGGCGGCCTCGCCGCCGTCGTCGGCGCCGAGCGCGGACAGCGCCGTCGACGTGCCCGTCACCGGCGTCGCGGCGGGCGTCGCCGGCTGGGCGATCGTGGGGGGCTCCGACGCCTTCACGGTGTAGACGTTGGGCGGCGGCGGGATGGTCATGTCCTGACCGATGAAGTAGCTCGTGTGCGGAGGCTGGTTGTAGGCGACGTTCTGCCAGGCCACCGCCGTGCGGTACTGCGTGTCGTGCATCAGCGTCGGCAGCCGGAGCTGGGAGGCGATGGTGGTGGACCAGATCTGCAGCGCGGTGCTGTCGCTCGTCCGCCAGACCACCTCCTCCCGCCAGTCGCCGTACAGGTCGGCGGTCAGGCAGGGGGTGTTCTTCGTGCCGTTGATGCCCGCGAGCCCCGCCGGCGCGAAGACGTAGTTGGAACGGCCCCCCGTGTTGGTCGTGAGGTTGATCCGCCAGTCGGCGATCGTCGTGCCGTCGAGAAGTTCGCGGAGCGGATCGCCGTCCCACCAGATCCCGAAGTTCTGGAACACGTTGCCCTTGTCCTGGATCCGCGTGCCATCGGCGGCGTAGAGGCCCCCGTCGGAGCTGTTCCACATCTCGAAGCCCGGGTAGCGGGGATCGATGTCGAACGCGCAGCCACGCCCGACGTCGGCCGTGCCCGGCACGAAGGCGATGAGCGCTCCCGTCGCGGCGTCGCGGAGCGTGCCCCCCTTGCCCTGGTGGGCGGCCTCGCTCTCGTGAATCTGGTAGACCTCGAGGCCGGGGCGGCTCGGCACCATGTCCGACATGTGCAGCGCGTCGCCGTGGCCGTAGCCCGTGGTGTAGAGCGGCTTCCCATCGTGGTCCACGGCCATCGCGCCGTAGACGACCTCGTCGCGGCCATCCGCATCGACGTCGCCGATCGTCAGCGAGTGCGTGCCCTGGCCGCGGTAGCCGGCCAGCGGCCCGCTGGTGGAGTTGCCGGTGTCGAAGGTCCAGCGCTGCGTGAGCCGGCCGTCGCGGAAGTCCCAGGCGACCAGCACCGACCGCGTGTAGTAGCCGCGGCACATCAGCAGGCTGGGCCGCTGGCCGTCGAAGTAGCCCACGCCAGCGAGAAATCGGTCGACCCGGTTGCCGTAGCCGTCGCCCCAGTCCGACACCGTGCCCCGCGGCACCTGGTAGTTCGCGGTGGCCAGCGCGCGGCCGGTCAGCCCCTCGAACACGGTGAGGTATTCCGGCCCGGCAAGGACGTAGCCCGAGGAGTTGCGGTGGTCGTCGGTCACCTTCGCCGTGCCCAGCAGCACCGGCTGGCCGAGGCCGTCGATCGTGCCCGGGGCCGTCTTCACGCCCATTTCGGCCCGGCCGTCCCCGTCGAAGTCGTAGACGATGAACTGCGTGTAGTGCGCGCCGGCCCGGATGTTGTGGCCGAGGTCGATCCGCCACAGCCGCGTGCCGTCGAGCTCGTAGGCGTCGAGATAGACGTTGCCGGTGAAGCCCGACTGGCTGTTGTCCTTGGCGTTGGACGGATCCCACTTGACCACGAGCTCGTAGTCGCCGTCGCCGTCGAGGTCGGCGGCGCTCGTGTCGCCGGCGGAGTAGGTGTACGACTCGCCGGAGGGCGTGACGCCGGCCGGCGGGATCTGCAGCGGCACGGTGCGGAACTGCCGGACCGGCGCGTTGGCCGGGAGCGTGAACGACTCACTCGCCGGCCCCTCGACGCCGTTGGTCACGGGCCGCACGAACCAGGTGTTCGACCGGGTCGTGGTCACGCTCGTGTCGGTGAAGTCGGTGGTGGCGGTGATGGGCGCGGCATTCCGCTTGACCGCGGCGGCCCCATCGGTGGAGCGGTAGACGTTGAAGGCGATGGCCGCCGGATCGGTGCCGAGGAGCCGCCAGTTCACGTACACCCGCGACGAGCCCGTCGAGATCGCATTGACACCGCGGGTGAGATACTCGACCTGCCGGGCCGGCAGGGCATCGGCCGCGGGCACGGGGAGCACCCCGGGGTCGATCGTGAGCAGCATCCGCGGCTCGAGGCGCTCGACCGTCATGGCCGGCCGCGGCGGGACACGTCGATGGGGCCGCCGGGAGCGCATGATCCGGGGAACCTGCGGGGAACGGGCCGTCGCCAGCCAGAGAATCGGCCGCACCCGCCCGCCACCGAGAGTTTCACGGCGCGGCTCGCCTCCGGCAAGCCGGCGTGGCATCCCATCCTACGCACCCGGCCCGCCGAGGGTTCCCCGGCCCGGGGGCCGCTACCGCCGCCGCCGGATCCCGGCCGCGGCGGCCAGGCCGATCCCCAGCAGCGTCCAGGTCGCGGGCTCCGGCACCACCGCCACGCCGCCGCTCAGCCCGGGGGCCGGGTTGTAGTTGCCGGCGTCGTAGAGGCCCGTGGCGAAGAAGTCGGCGGCGTCGAGGATGTCCACCACGCCGTCGTAGCTGAAGTCGCCCTCCACCCAGACCGCCGGAGAGCCCGTGTCGAACTTGCCGCCGGCCAGGAAGTTGGAGGCGTCGAGGATGTCGATCGACCAGTCGACGTTGGTGTCGCCCGGGGCCGCGTAGGCCGCGGTCAGCGAGCCGTCGCCGTTGTCGATCCAGCCCACGGCGCGGGGCGTGCCGGCGGCCGACTCGGCCGCGGCCGTGCTCGAGGTGATGCCGCTCGTGCCGATCCACGAGCCGTCGCCCCGGCCCTCGAGGATCTCGGCCACGAGCGCCGTGGGCGTCATGCCGCTCGAGATCGTGAGGGCCCCGCTCGTGAGGTCCAGGAGGCCGTTGCCGCTGGCCAGATCGAGGCTTGCCACGCTCGTGGTGGTGACGGGGGCCACCTGGCCGGTGCCGCCGGCCACGACGACGAGCCGGCTCGCGGAGAGCGCGGAGCCATTGGCGACCTGCAAGACACCGTCCTGCACGGTCGTGGAGCCCGAGAGGGTGTTGGCCTGGTCGAGCACGAGCGTGCCCGCCCCTGCCTTCACCACCGGGATCGAGCCCGAGAGCGTGGGGTAGCCGGCCTGGGTCTGTGTCTGCGTGCCGCTCGGCACGGTGATCGTGATCACGGCCGGGCCGCCGCCCGATGTGAACACGAGGTTCAGGTCGTTGCCGCTCTGGGCGATCGAGAACGTGCCGCTGCCGAACGCATTCGCGAAGCCACCGGTGCCGTTCGTTCCCGAGGTCGAAATCAGGAACTTGTCGGCGGCAAACCCGGTGATCCCGCCCGCGGCGGTCGCGAGCGTCCACGAGTAGTTCTGTGCGGAGTTGAAGTTGGACGCCGGGCCACTCACATCGGGCGCCGTGCCGGACAGTGTCCAGAGATTGATCCGAAAGGGATCGATCGCCGTCGCGGCGATCGCCAGTTCGCCGCCGAGCTGGATCAGGTCCCAGGCATCCGGGGATCCCGCCACTCCCGTGCCGCTGAGCAGTTGCCAGTTGTAGTTGGTGCCTGGATTCCACGTGAGACCCTGGGTCAGCGCGAGCGTGCCAACGGCCGCTCCCGGCGAGACCGTGGCACCCGCATCGACCGTGGCGAGCCCGCCGAACGTGCCGCTGCCGCCGAGCGTCGCGCCGGCGGACACCTGCAGGGCACCGGTGGCGGCCGACTGGTCGCCAGCCAAGAGAAGCGTGCCTGCCGAGACGGTCGTGGCGCCGCCGTAGGTC
>JBIIMU010000295.1:0-4095 GCA_044337845.1 Pirellulales bacterium
TCGTCGATCCCACGTTCTTGATCGAGCACCGCCGGACGAGCCCGAAGGCGTCGCACGGGGCCAGCCGCGCCCGGAACCTGAGCCGCAGCGGCTCGTCGAGCTCCTCGAACACGACCTCGGCACCGAACTGGTGCTTGTGGAGATGGCGGCGTCGACCATCCGCCTTCGGCCCCACGAACGGCTCCCAGACGTCGGCGCCGATGCGGAGGATCGTCACCGCCCCGCTGGCGGTCGGCGTGGCGAGGATCTTGTCGACCGTCTGGTAGGGAAAGACGGCCCAGTCCGGGTCGCGCCGGCCGGCCGTGAGGCCGCCGTTACTTCCCGCGAAGAGCCACGCATCTCCGTTTCCCACCACGTTCATCAGGAACGGCGGCAGCCGGTCGACGTCGCGGATGCAGGCATGCGGTTCGCCGTCGATCCGAGAGAACCCCTGCTGGCGCGAGGCACCGGAGTCGGCGTCGATGGTGGCGGACTGCGAGGAGCGAAGCATGGAACCGTGGCCGCGGCGGAAATCTCCGCCGTCCTCCGCAAGGATCGGGATCATTCGGTGACCGACGGCGGCTACCGGCCGCTCACGCTCTGACCGTCGTCACGATGGCCGAGGTTGTTGAAGGCCTCGGGGTCGATCGCATAGGAGATCAGCGACACCGACCCGTCGGCGAACACCGCGTTCAGGCCGGCCTGGTGCGCGGCCCCGGGCGTGCGGAACGAGGCCTTCGAGCCGGCGACGGGCTGGTTGCTGTCGGGCTGCGGCGGGCAGAGGGTGGTGCGGACCGTGTCGAAGTCCCACCCGGACGCCCACCCCTCGTCGTCGTCTTCGTTGTGCGTGGCGGGCTCGTAGGGGATCATCAGCCGCTTCTCGAACACCATCATCGTCTTGCTCGACCCGTCCATCAGGTTCTGCACGCGGGTCGCCGCAGGATAGTCGAGTTGCGTCACGCTCCCGCTCTTGACGAGATAGTTGCCCCGCACCATCACGCCCTTGAAGCCCGTATAGCGGCTGCCCAGCGTTGACTGGCGAACCGGCGAGAAGTCCATCGTCGACGTGCCGGCACCCCAGAAGCCGTAGCCGTTCTTGCAGCCTTCGGTCGTCGGAATCTCCCCGGCGTTGGCGGTGCCCATCCGGATGGCGCTGTCGAACATCGTCGCGTTCTCGGCCCGTGACGGCCCGGGGTGCACCGTGGCGTAGTCCATCAGCCAGTACGTGACCGGCGTGCTGATGCCCTGGTTCGACATCCGCGTGCTGTCGGAGTTCACATACTTCGTGGGGCCGCGCCGCGAGGGGCAGAAGTAGGTCGGCACCATGCTGCCCGCGATCTGGGGCGTGGTGGCGATCGTGTGGATGTTGCCGCCATCCATGTAGGGCAGGATCTGAAACGCCCAGCAGAGGCCCTGCTTCGGCGGACCGTTCGGCCGCCCACCCTGCGAGTAGTCCTCGATCTTGGGATACGGCGTGATGCCGCCGGTGGGGAAGGCCTTGGTCACGTTCTCGTTCTGCAGGATCGCGAGGCCGATCTGCTTGAGCTGGTTGGCGCACTGCGTTCGCCGGGCCGACTCCCGGGCCGCCTGCACCGCGGGCAGGAGCAGGCCGATGAGCACGGCGATGATCGCGATCACCACGAGGAGTTCCACGAGCGTGAAGCCGCGGCGGTGTGCAGCCACGCTGCGGCGCCGGCCGCGGATGCCCGCGGCGGCCAGCAGCCCCGCGGCGAGGAGCGTCCAGCTTCCCGGCTCCGGGACGGCGACCACGCTGCCGGCGGAGCCGGAGTTGTAGTTCCCGGCGTCGAACAGCCCGGTGGCGAAGAACGACGACGCGTCGAGGATGTCGACCACACCGTCGTAGGTGAAGTCGCCCTGGATCCAGGAAGCCGCCTCGCCCGTGTCGAACTTCGCTCCCGCCAGGAAGTTCGCCGCGTCGAGGATGTCGACCTGCCAGTCGAGGTTCGTGTCGCCGGGGGCGGCGAACGCGAACGTGACCGATCCGTCGCCGTTGTCGAGCCAGCCGATCCCGCGGGGGTTGCCCAGGGCCACGGCGGCGGCGGCGGCGCTCGACGAGATCCCCGTCGAACCGCTCCACGAGCCGCCGTCCTCGCCCCTCAGGATCTGCTCGACCAGTTCCGGGGCCGACAGTCCGCTCATCACCGTCATGCTGCCATTGCCCACGTCCACGCTGCCGCCTCGGGCGGCCGTGGGCACGGCATTCACCACCGCGGTGCCCTTGGACGGAAGATCGGTCACCCATACGTTCGGTCCGGTGGTCGCAAGGCCCCATTGCACATGCCGCGTGGGATCGTCGATCGCGTCGAGTGTCACGGAGAACGCCCCCGTCGAACTGATGGGGACCTCCGAGACGGCGAACGTGCTGAAGTCGGCGGCAAAGTCGCGAATGAACGCCTTGACCGACCAGTTGCCGGAGCCGCTCAGCAGCGTGAAGTTCGGCACGGTGCCGCTGAACGTGACGGTCTTTCCGGCGTACGAGCCGTCAGCCTGGCCGTAGACATTCGCCTCCATTCGCTTCGTGCCGGTCGCCCCCGGCTGACCACTCGGCGAATACCAGAAGGAACTCGTGTCGCTCACGAAGCACGGGGCCAGCGTGACGCTCGTGCCGCTCGTGAAATCAGCACGCAAGTCGGGGACCGCCCAAGGGCCGCTGACCGTCGGGTCGAACGCGCCCGTGGCGATGTCGAACACATTCATATAGCCGTTGGTCATCCGGCCGCTGTCGATCGTGAGGGCGACTTCGGTGTCGATCGTCAGCGACTGCAGCGTGACGAACTGTGCGGCACTGCTGCTGAGCGTCATCGCCCCGCCGAGCCCCACGGTCACGCCCGGGATCGCGGTGGCGCCCGCCGCCGTCAGGGCGAGCGTGCCGCCGGAGTTCACGGTCACCGCCGTGGCCGACAGCCCGCCCGTGTTGGACACGCGGAGCGTTCCCGCCTCGATGAAGGTGGGGCCCGTGTAGGCGTTGGCGGCGTTGAAGACGATCGTGCCCCCGCCGGTCTTCGTCACGGACGAGGCGTTGGCAATGGTGGGATAGCCGGCCTGCGCCTGCGTCCGGGTGCTACCCGACACCACGTTGAACACGATCGGCGTCGAGCCCGTCTCCGTCGTCACCCGCACCGACCCGAGAGAGGCCATGCTCGCGGGGTTCGCATTCACGCCCGACACCATGAAGCCGTACTGCAGCAGCTGCCCCTGGTAGAAGGTCATGTCGGCCGCCAGCGAGAAGGTGCCCACGCTGGTGAGCGGCTGCCGCTCGAACAGCGAGAGGCTGTATCCCGTGAGCGGGTCGAGCACCTTGATGAACGCCTCCGCTGTGTAGGCGGAGTTCAGCGTGAAGGAGCTCACGTTTCCGGAAAACGACGCCGCCGGGATCGCGATGCTGCCGGTCTCGACGAACGTGTTGGCCTCGAGCCACTTGTTGCCGCTGGTGCCGCTGGCCCAGAAGGGATCCGTGGGGTTGTAGGTGTTGTAGTTCGGATAGAGCTCCAGGATGTTGTTGGCGACGTTCATGCCCGTGCCGCTGCCGTTCACGACGACCGTCTTCAGGTCGGCGACACCCCACGGCGAACCGAAGATGTAGCCGCCCGGACCACCTGTCGGCGTCTTGGCGAACACGTTCATGTATCCCTGCCAGCTGCCGGCCTCGGCCGCCGCCAGGGGCACCACCATCGCCGCGATCACCGCCACCAGTCGCATCGTTTTCATCGCCGCCTCCTCGTGCTGCTCGATCCCTTTTTGTCCGCCACCTCTCCGGCCTGGCTGCCACCACGCCGCGCCGCCGGGCTGCCCGGTGCCGCGGCCGTCGTCCCGTTGACCTCGAAGCTCGTGGAAATGGTCCGTCGGCAGGTGGCTCCCGGCTCGCCCCGCGCGATCGACCTCGTGAGCCACAAGGAGGCCTCGAGGCCCAGGGCCGACGCGTCCTGGGTGACCGCCGTCAGCCGCGGCCAGAGGTGCATCCGGACATCGCTGTCGTCCACCCCGACGACCGACAGATCCCGCGGCACCACGATGCCCCGCTCCTGGGCCCGCCGCATGATGCCGAGCGCCGTCATCGGATTCGTGGCGAAAATCGCCGTGGCCGGATCCAGGAGC
>JBIIMU010000296.1:0-4086 GCA_044337845.1 Pirellulales bacterium
GTCCGCAACGGCCCCGCGCTCACCCGCTCGATCCCGCTCTCGCGGCTGCCGCAGGTGGTGAGCTGGCCGGGCGACGGCGGCCCGTTCATCACGCTCCCGGCGGTCTACACCGAGCATCCCGACCGTCCGGGCACGAAGCATTCCAACCTCGGCATGTACCGCGTGCAGCTGGCGGGCAACGCCTACGAGGCCGATCGCGAAGTGGGGCTCCACTACCAGCTCCACCGCGGCATCGGCGTGCACCATGCCGCCGCCCTCGCCCGGGGCGAGCCGCTGCGGGTGGCGATCTTCGTGGGCGGCTCGCCGGCCCTGCCCGTGTCGGCGGTGATGCCGTTGCCCGAAGGCCTCTCGGAGCTCACCTTCGCCGGCGCGCTGGCGGGCCACCGGATCCCGATGATCGCCCGCAAGGGCCGGCCCGCGATCTACGCCGACGCCGACTTCGTGATCGAGGGCACGGTGCGGCCCGGATCGACCAAGCCGGAGGGTCCCTTCGGCGACCACCTCGGCTACTACGCGCGGCAGCACGACTTCCCGCTGCTGGAGGTGGATCACGTCTGGCACCGCGAGGGGGCGATCTGGCCGGTCACCGTGGTCGGCCGGCCGCCCCAGGAAGACACGCTCTTCGGCTGGCTGGTCCACGAGCTCACCGGACCGGTGATCCCCACGGTGCTGCCCGGCGTGTCGAGCGTGCATGCCGTCGACGCATCGGGCGTGCACCCGCTCCTTCTGGCGGTGGGGAGCGAGCGGTATCTCCCCTGGAAAAGGTCCGACCGGCCGGCCGAGCTGCTCACGCAGGCCTCGGCGATCCTCGGACAGGGCCAGCTGTCGCTCGCCAAGTACCTGTTCATCGTGAATGGCGGCGAGGCCCCCGGGCTCGACGCCCACGACGTCGAGCCCTTCCTCGCCCACCTGCTCGCCCGGGTGGATTGGGCCCGCGACTGCCACTTCCACACCGAGACCACGATCGACACGCTCGATTACTCGGGGAGCGGGTTCAACGCCGGCTCGAAGCTGGTGGTGGCGGCCCGCGGCCCCGAGCGGCGCTCGCTCGCCCGGGAGCTTCCCGCCGCGGTCTCGCTGCCCGACGGCTTCACCAATCCGCGCCTCTGCCTCCCCGGCGTCGTCGCCGTGCAGGGCCCGAGGATCGAGCCCCGGCCCCGGCTCGAGGCGGCGAGCGACGCGGCCATCTGGGAATCGGCCCGCACGAGCCCGTGGTCGGCCGACGTGGCGAGGTTCACCGCGGCGATCGGACCCGACCATCCGCTCCGCGAGGTGCCGCTGCTGGTGATCGTCGACGACTCGGCATTCGCCGCGGCGTCGCTGGCCAACTTCCTCTGGCTCACGTTCACGCGGTCGAACCCCGCGGTCGACGTGCACGGGGTGGGCAGCTCCGTCGTGCACAAGCACTGGGGCTGCACGGGGCCGCTCGTGATCGACGCGCGGCTCAAGCCGCACCACGCGCCGCCCGTCGAGGAGGATCCGACCGTCACGGCCGCCGTGGACGCGCTCTGCCGCCGGGGCGGCCCGCTCGCCGGACTGGGGCTCTGAGACCTCAGGCCGAGATCGAGGCGATCCGCACCTTCGTCGAGATCGACCGGTGGCCGGTGCGGCGGCGGTAGTTCTTGCGGCGGGCGAACTTCTGCACGTAGATCTTCTCGCCCTGCACCAGCCCGAGCACCTCGGCCTTGACCTTCGCCCCCTTCACCTTCGGCTTGCCGATGGTGAGCTGCCCGCCCTTGCTCACGGCGAGGACGTCGTCGAACACCAGCTCGCTGCCCGCGGGCAGGTGCCGGAAGTCGATCTCGAGCTCCTGCCCCTCCATCACGCGGTACTGTCGGCCGCCATCGACGACGATGGCGTACTCGTGGGCGGCGCCCTTCATGCTGGCGGCGGAGTCGGCGGCGGGGGTGGCCTTGGCCATGGATCTGGTCCGTGAAAATCGGGGGGAGTCGAATGGATTCGCGAGCCCTGTAGGGTATCGCGGCCCGCCGGGTGGGTCGAGAGGCCGGGTTTCCGGCCGAAAAACCGGGGCTTTGCCCGCCCAGCCGCCCCCGTCGCAGCGACCGCTCGCGCCACCCGCTTCGCTATAGTCGCGTCTCAGCCAGGGGGCGTCGACCGCGACCGCCGTGTGCCCGTCCTCCCGGCGGCCGGAGCCTGCCGCATGACCGCTCCCCGCGCCACCGCCGAGTCCCGCGAGGCCCTCCTCGACCGCGCGCGGTCGACCGGCACCTTCGACCTCGTCGTCGTCGGGGGCGGGGCGACCGGCCTGGGCACCGCACTCGACGCCGCGGCCCGCGGCTTCTCGACGCTGCTGGTGGAGGCCGAGGACTTCGCCAAGGGCACGTCGAGCCGGGCCACGAAGCTCGTGCACGGCGGCGTGCGGTATCTCGCGCAGGGCAACGTGGCGCTCGTTCGCGAGGCCCTCCGCGAACGCAAGCGGTTTCTCGACAACGCGCCGCACCTCGCCCAGCCGCTCCCCTTCCTCGTGCCCGCCTATGGCCTGGCCGGCCGGCTGCTCGACCTCCCCTTCTACGGCATCGGCCTGGCGATCTACGAGGCGCTCTCGGGTGCGGAGCGGCTCGGCCGGGTCGGCCTCCTCGGACGCTCCGCCGCGCTCGCCGCCGCCCCCGGCCTCGAGCCCGCGCGGCTCGCCGGCGCGATCCGCTACTGGGACGGCCAGTTCGACGACGCCCGCTTCGCCGTCGCCCTCGCCCGCACGGCGATCCGCGCGGGAGCCACCGTGCTCAACTACTGCCGCGTGGAGGAACTCCTGATCGAGGCGGGCCGGGTCGCGGGGGTCGTCGTCGAGGACCGCGAGACCGGCGACCGCATCCGGGTCCGCGGCCGCTGCGTCGTCAATGCGACCGGCGTGTGGGTCGACGGGCTGCGACGGCTCGACGAACCGGCCGCCCGCGACCTCGTGGCCCCGAGCCAGGGGGTGCACCTGGTGGTCGATCGCGAACTCTTTCCCTCGCCGGCGGCGATGCTCGTGCCGAAGACGGCCGACGGCCGCGTGCTGTTCGCGGTGCCCTGGCTCGGCAAGGTGATCCTCGGCACGACCGACACACCGCGGCACGACACGCCCCTCGAGCCCCGGCCGCTGCCGGAGGAGGTCGACTTCATCCTCGGCGAGGCCGGCCGGCGGCTGGCGGCGCCGCTGTCGAGATCCGACGTGCGGTCGGCCTGGGTCGGACTGCGGCCGCTGGTGAAGCCGGCAGCGCGCGACGGCGACACGAAGCGGATCTCCCGCGAGCACACGGTCGAGGTGTCGCCGCACGGCCTGGTCACGGTGACCGGGGGCAAGTGGACGACCTACCGCGCGATGGCCGAGAGCGTGCTCGCGTCGTGCTTCGCGCACGACCTGCTCCCGGAGCGGCCCGCGGGCGTCACCAGGCACCTCCGGCTCGTCGGCGCGCCCGCGGCCGGCGTGGCCCAGGTGCCGCTCGCCGCGCCGCCGGGTCCGCACCTCTACGGCAGCGAGGCCGCGACCCTGGCCACGCTGCCCGGCGCCGACCGCATGCTCCTGCCGGGCTTGAGCGAGGCGATGGTGCGGTTCGCGGCCCGCCACGAGCTCGCCCGCACCGTCGAAGACGTGCTCGCGCGGCGGTCGCGGTGGCTGTTTCTCGACGCCGCCCGGGCCGCGGAGGCAGCCCGGGCCGTGGCGGCGATCCTCGCCGCGGAGCGCGGCGCCGGCTTCGATGCCGAGGCGTCGGCCACGTCGTTCACGCGGCTGGCGGAGGGGTATCGGCTCGCCCCCTGACGCCGCTGGTTTGCGTCCGCGCCGCGGCCGCCGCTATCTTCCGGCTCCCTCCGCAGGAGCCCGTTCGGCCATGATCCACCTCCATCCGTTCGCCGCCCTCCGCCCCGCCTTCGAGCACGCCGCCGAGGTGGCCAGCGATCCCTACGACGTGATCTCGACGGAGGAGGCGCGGGAGCGGGCCGCCGGCAAGCCGCGGTCGTTCCTGCACGTCGTCCGCTCCGAGATCGACCTGCCCGCGGAAACCGACTGCCACGCGGCCGAGGTCTACGCGCAGGCCGACCGGAACCTGCAGGCGATGATCGCGGCCGGCACGCTCCGCCGGGATT
>JBIIMU010000020.1:0-15124 GCA_044337845.1 Pirellulales bacterium
GGCCAGCACGCGGTCGATCAGCAGGCCGATGTTCTCCCGCTCCTTGTAGGTGGACGCGTTGACGATCACCCGCCCCGCCGCCCATGGTTCGGCGGAGCGGAGGTCGTCGCGGATCTCGGGGGCGGTGGCTGGCATGCGGTGATTGTGGCCTCGGCGGCGGCCGGAGTCACGCGGTGCCCGTGCGGCGGCCGCGGGGCGGATGGTCGCGGAGCAGGTTGCTGCGGGCCTCGATCTCGTCGATCGGCCGCAGCCGCCCCTCGGCGCCCCGCGGCAGGATCGCGAGGTGCCGCGACGCCGTGAGGGCATCGACGACCTCGTGGCAGAAGCCGGGGTGGGTCACCCAGCGCGACGGCTCGACCCGCCGCAGGTCGAACGACACCGAGTAGGTGCGGAGGGTCTTGCGGCGCTTCTTGACGTACTGCGGAAAGAACGAGAGCGAGAGCTCGCGGAGCGAGCGGTAGATCGGGTCGCGGTACCGCAGGAACGGGCTGTTGCTCTTGGAGATGGCGCCCCAGCAGCCGTGCCGCCGGAACAGGGCGACGACGTGGTCGACGTCGCCGCGGGCCGCGCCCATGTCCATCAGCAGCGGGGGTTCGCCGGCCAGCCACAGCGCGCAGGCCGCCACGAACGCCGCCTCCACGCAGTGCGCCTCGCCGTGTCGGAGGGCCTCCGCGACGGAGCGCGCAGTCGGCCCGTCCGACTCGTGATTCCACTCGAGTGAGTTCACGAAATCCTGGATCCGCTCGGGCGTCCGCAGACGGCTGAGCCGCGCCGCCTCGCGCGGGGATAGGCCGAGCCGCACGCCGAGCCGCCGGCCACTGCCGAGGCTGCCGACACGGTGCTGGCGGGGGCGTGCTGTCACGGCCCGAGGGTACCACCGCCGCGGGATCGTCGGAATCGTCGCCGGCCGCTCGCCTTGTTCGCCGCCGCCGCCGTAGAATGCGGGCACCACCGGAGGGTTTTCAAGCCATGCGTCATGCGCGTCGCGCGGTCGTGCTGCTGGGTACGGGCGTCCTGTTCTGGTCCTTGGCGTGTCGGCCTGCGGAGGCCCGCAGATGCTTTCCGACGTTCGCCTACGGCAACGTCGGCTACTCGGCCGGCTACAGCTTCACGCAGGTCGGCGGCTGGTGTGGACCACGCTTCGGTTGGCGAGGCGGTTGGGGGGGCGGCTGGTGCGGACCACGCCTCGGCTGGGGCGGCGGCTGGTGCGGACCGGGCTGGGGCTATCGGCCCTGGGGATGGCGGCGCTGGTGCGCCCCGCCGGTGTATTCGTACGGCTACGGCTGGCCCGCCTCGTATGGCACGACCTGGTTTCCTTCGTGCGGATCGGTCTGGACGGGGGCGCCGTTCGGCGGCACGTTCTTCTCGGGAGCGGTGGTCCCGTATCCCACGATCAGTTATCCGGTGGTCGTGCCGGGGTTCTTCGGCTCGAACGCGGCCGCCGCACCGGCGGTCGCGACGCTGGCTGCGGCGCGGCCGGCCGCGCCGGCGGTGCCCCGGGCCTCGATGACGGCGAGCGATCTGCGGCGGAGCATCGCCGGCGGGGCCGCGGTGCCGCGGGGCAGCAACGCGCTGGCTCGGCTGCGGGCCGCGCGACTCGTGGCCACCGGCGACCGTCACCTCCGTGAGGCAGGCAACGATCCGGCGAAGCTTCGCAGGGCGCTCGAGTCCTACCGTCGCGCGGCGGCGATCGCGGCGGATCAGCCCGACACGCACATCCGGCAGGCGCTGGCGCTCGTGGCGGTGGGCGACCGCACGCAGGCCGACGCGGCCCTGGCGCGGGCTGCCGCCATCGACGGGCGGCTGGCCGCGGGACAGCCGCGGCGCGCCGCGGCGGCGGGCGACCCGGTGTTCGGCGGCGTGGCCGCCGCGAGCGTTCCCCCCGCCGTCTCGCGGGGGCAGGCGATTCTCAGGCAGATCGCGGCCCCCACGGGGCCGACCGAGGATGCCCCGCCGCCCGCCCTGGCGCTGCTGGCCACCCGCTGGGCCGAGCGATTTGGCGTGGCCGACGCGACGGTCGCTCGCCGCTGACTATCCTGTGGGGGCCATGACGGACCGCCCGCCCCTCTGCGAACGCATCGACCTCGCCGCCGCCGATGGCCGGGCACGGCTCGACGCGCTCCGCGGCATGCTCGTCTCGCAGGGCGACGTGATCAGCCCGGCGGGCCGCCAGAAGACGATCGACGTGTTCGGGGAGCCGCTCGCGCCCCGGCAGGTCGTGGAGCGGATCTGCGACGACGTCCGCCGCACCGGGCTCGAGGCGCTGCTCGACTACTCGCGGCGGATCGACGGCGCGGCCATCACGGCGGAGTCGCTGGTGGTGCCGCCCGCCGCCCTCGCCGCCGCGCATCGGTCGGTGGAGCCCGCGTTTCTGGCGGCGATCCGCCGCATCCGCGACCGCGTGGAGCGGTTTCAGCGGGCCGTGCTCGCCCGCGACGTGACCGTGACGCTTTCGGGCGGCGGGACCCTTCGGCAGCGCTACGTGCCGCTCGATCGCGTGGGCGTGTGCGTGCCCGGCGGTGCGGCCGCGTATCCATCCACGCTCTTGATGACGGTGGTTCCCGCCCGCGTGGCGGGCGTCCCCGAGATCGTCGTCGTCGCGCCCCCGACGCGATTCGGCGCCGAGAATCCGCACGTGCTCGCCACCTGCCACGAACTCGGCGTGACCACGGTCGTGCGGGCCGGGGGAGCCCAGGCGGTGGCCGCCCTCGCCTACGGGGTGGCCGGGCTGCCGCGCGTCGACAAGATCGTGGGCCCCGGCAATCTCTTCGTGGCCCTCGCGAAGGAATACGTCTACGGCGACGTGTCGATCGACTCGATCGCCGGCCCCAGCGAGATCGTCATCGTGGCCGACGCCGCGGGCCGGCCGGAGAGCATCGCCGCCGACATGCTCGCCCAGGCGGAGCACTCGCCCGGATCGGCGATCCTGCTCACCGCCAGCCGATCCCTGGCCGACGCCGTGGCGGCGGCCCTCGAGCGGCGGCTGGCCGTGCTCGAGCGGGCCGACCTCACCCGCGACAGCCTGCGGCGGTTCTGCGGCATCGTGGTCACGCGGAGCGATGACGAGTCGGCCGACCTCGCCCACGAACTCGCCGCCGAGCACCTCTCGATCGACACGCGGGATCCCGAGGCCACGCTCGCGCGGATCCGGCACGTCGGCGCCGCCTTCCTGGGCCCCTGGAGCCCCGTGGCCGCCGGCGATTATGCCGCCGGGCCATCGCACGTGCTCCCCACCGGCGGCACGGCCCGCTTCGCCGCGGGCCTCTCGGCCAACGAGTTCGTCCGCGGTGGCAGCGTGATCACGCTGGCCAAGGACGACCTCGCCGAGATGGCCGCCGACATCCGCCTGCTCGCCGACACCGAGGGCCTCACCGCCCACCGGCGGAGCGTGGAGGCGCGGTTCGAGTGACGGCCGTGGCCGAGCCGATGCCTGCCCCGCGAGCGGGCGGCCGCGGAGGGATTGGCGCGGTCGCGACGGTCGTGACGCCTGCAGGGGCCGGTCGCCGGGCGTGAGGTAGACTTCGCATCATGTCGTCAGCCTCGCCATCGTCCGCCGACCGGCTCGTGCGTGCCTCGATCGCCGCCCTCGACGGCTACGTGCCCGGCGAGCAGCCGCAGTCGGGCAAGTGGATCAAGCTCAACACCAACGAGAATCCCTATCCGCCGTCGCCCGCCGTGGCCCGCGCCCTGGCGGCCACCGCCGCGGGCCGCACGCTCGCGAAGTATCCCGACCCGATGGCGACCGCGTTTCGCCGCCGGGCGGCGGAGGTGCTCGGCGTCGATCCCGACTGGATCATCTGCGGCAACGGCAGCGACGACCTGCTCACGATCCTGGTGCGGACGTTCGTGGGCGAAGGGGAGTGCCTGCGGATGCCCTATCCGAGCTACATCCTCTACCGCACCCTCGCCGGCATCCAGGGAGCCGGCTGCGACGAGGTTCACTATCGGCCCGACTGGTCGCTCGGCGACGAGTTCGCCGCGCCGCGGGACGACCTGCGGCTCGCCGTCGTCGCCAATCCCAACAGCCCGTCCGGCACGCTCCTCCCGCCCGCGCGGGTCGCCGAACTCGCCGAGCGGATGGATTGTGCCTTCGTCGTGGACGAGGCCTACGGCGACTTCGCCGAGTCCAACTGCCTCGGGCTCGTGAAGGCGAACCCGCGGGTGATCGTCACCCGGTCGTTCTCGAAGTCCTACGCCCTCGCCGGGCTGCGGTTCGGCTTCGCCGTGGCCCAGCCGGCCCTCATCGAGCAGATGCTGAAAGTCAAGGATTCCTACAACTGCGATGCCCTCTCGATCGCGGCGGCCACCGCGGCGATCGACGACCAGGCATGGCTCGCCGACAACCGGGCGAGGATCGTGGCCACCCGCACGCGACTCGTGGAGGCGATGCGGCGGCTCGGGTTCGCCGTGACCGACAGCCAGGCCAACTTCGTCTGGTGCATCCACCCCGAGCGGCCGCACAAGCCCTTCTACGAGGCCCTCAAGGCCCAGGGCATCCTGATCCGCTTCATGAACTACGCCGGCTGGGGCGACGGCCTCCGCATCACCGTCGGCACCGACGACGAGATCGACGCCTTCCTCGCCGTGATGAAGACGCTCTGACCCGCTGCGCCCGACCCTCCCCCCGTGCCCCGACCGCCATGCCCCGCACCGCCACCGTCACCCGCACGACCGCCGAGACCGACATCCGCCTCACGCTCGACCTCGATGGCACGGGCCGGGCCGAGATCCGTACGGGCCTCGGCTTCTTCGACCACATGCTCACGCTCCTGGCGGGGCACTCCCTGATGGACCTGAAGGTCGAGTGCACCGGCGACCTGCACGTGGACGGCCACCACACGGTCGAGGACGTCGGCCGGGCCCTCGGCACGGCCCTCGTCGAGTGCCTCGGCGACCGGAAGGGCATCCGTCGCTACGGTCACGCGATCATCCCGATGGACGAGGCGCTGGCGACGGTGGCCGTCGATCTCGGCGGCCGCTCGGCCTGCGTGTGCGCGGTGGAGTTTCCGGTGCCCACGATCGGCGCGTTCGACGCCCAGCTCGTGGAGGTGTTCTGGGAGAGCGTGGCCGCGACCGCGGGCATGAACTTCCACGCCATCCTGCACCATGGCCGCAACGGCCACCACATCGCCGAGGCGGTGTTCAAGGCGGCCGCCCGCGCGATCCGCGTGGCGGTGGAGCACGACCCGCGTCAGCCCGGGATCCCGAGCACCAAGGGCACGCTCACGTCGAAGTGAGGATGCCCCCTGAGCGCCGCGCCGCGGCCGGTCGGGCGACATGCTCGCCGCCGGGGGGATTTGTGAGTTTGAATCTCCGACGGTACTGAGCGGGCACCACGGTGCACAAATCTCCCCGGCGGCTGCGCGTGCCCCCGACCGGCCGCTGCTCGTTCGAGAAGGGCAGCCGCCCGCCCGGTGCACGAGCATGAACTCAGCGAGGGGCTGTCCGTGCCCGAGAGCCGGGCTATGGAAGCAAGCGCAGGCAGGATGCCGAAGCGCAGCGGACATGCAGAGAGCGGATGCCACGATGGCATCCGCGAACGTCCGGCGACGGGCACGGGCAGCCCCTCGCGGCGCGTCACTCGTTGACGTAGGTCTCGAGGAACCGGGCCAGCTTGTGGAAGTCGCAGCCCCGCTCGACGTAGCGAACCACCGTGACGAGGGTGTTGGGATCGACCAGCTCCTCGAAGGGCACGTAGTTGAGGTCGAGCTGGCCCGACACGCTCACCATCACGCCGTTGAGCCCCCGCTCCGCCAGCGCCCGGTAGCCGCCCACGCCGAGCTGGCTGCCGAGCATCACGTCGAAGGCGTGCGGCTTGGCGCAGCGGGCCTCGTAGCCGAGCTGCAGGCCCACCACCTTCCGCGATCGTCCCGTCTGCTTCTTGAACTCGTCGCCGACCAGTTTGGCGAACATCTTGCCGAGCTGCACGTGCGAGATCGAGATGTGGCCATGGTCGTCGCGGGGGATCCCCTCGAGGGCCTTGGCGGGGAGATACTCGGCGAGCCCTTCGGCCATCACGATCACGCCGTACTGCTTCCCCTCCTGCTCCTCGCGAACCCGCATCGTCTTCACGATCCGGCCCACGACCTCGTCGATGTTCATCACCGGCTTGATCTTCGTCTCGCCGTTGGGGCCGGCGACGGTCTCCTCGCCGCGGAACTTCCCGTGGACGTCTTCCACGCTGATCACGAGGCTCGCCTCGCCGGCGATCGCGGCCCCGTAGGAGAGCCAGCCGGCGCTGCGGCCCATCGTCTCGCAGAGGAAGTAGGAGCGGCTCGCCTCCGCGTCGTAGAGCAGGTTGCGGATCTCGCCGCCGAGCGTGTCGACCGCGGTGAAGTAGCCGAACGTGAAGTCGATCCCCATGTAGTCGTTGTCGATCGTCTTCGGGAGGTGCACGACGGGGATCCGCTTGGCGTCGGCCGGGAGGCGGTCCTGGTAGAGCTTGAACTTGTTGGCCGTCTTGAGCGTGTCGTCGCCGCCGATCGAGATCAGCGCCTCCACGCCGAGCGACCGCAGCCCCTCGTAGGCGTTCTTGAGCGGCTGCACCCGCTCCGCGTCGTCGAGGTGGCTCGGATGCGAGACGTGCTTGCCGGGGTTGGTGCGGGCGGTGCCGATCATGATCCCCTGGCCGCTCCGCGTCCGCTTGAGGAACTCGGGGGTGATCTTGATGTAGTCGCGGCCCTCGACGAGCGGCTTCGCGGGGGAGTAGTCGGCGAGCGACGAATAGCCGTGCTTCATGCCGATCACCTCCGTGCCCTCGCGCATGAACGACGTGGCGGCGGTCGAGATCACCGCGTTGGCCCCCGGGGCGGGGCCGCCGGCGAACAGGATCGCGACGCGGCGGAAGTGGTGGGTGGCGCGGTCGGGACGGGAGAGCGACTCGAACATCGAAGACTCCTGGGGATCAGCCGGCGAGCATCCGCTCCACGAACGTGGTGTCGATCCGGGCGTCGTGGAAGGCGGTGTTGGAAAGAACCTCGAGATGCAGGGGCACCGTCGTCTTGATGCCCTCGATCCGCAGCTCCTTGAGGGCGCGGATCATGGTCGCGATCGCCTCCTTGCGGGTCGGCTGGTGCACGATCAGCTTGCCGACGAGCGAATCGTAATGGGGGGGCACGACGTAGCCGGTGGTGGCGTGGGAGTCCCAGCGGACGCCGAAGCCCCCCGGGGCGATGATCCGCTCGATGCGGCCGGGGTTGGGGCGGAAGTTGTGGGCCGGATCCTCGGCGTTGATCCGGCACTCGATCGCATGGCCGCGGGGCACGATGTCGGCCTGCTTGAGATCGAGCTTCTCGCCGGTGGCGACGCGGATCTGGGCCTTGAGCAGGTCGATGCCCGTCACCATCTCGCTGACGGGGTGCTCGACCTGGATCCGGGCGTTGACCTCGATGAAGTAGAAGTT
Source organism: Pirellulales bacterium (assembly GCA_044337845.1). Taxonomy (GTDB): domain Bacteria; phylum Planctomycetota; class Planctomycetia; order Pirellulales; family UBA1268; genus QWPN01. Next base: position 7,403 of record JBIIMU010000020.1, read on the forward strand.
GTCCTGCTGGTCGACGATGAACTCGACCGTGCCGGCGGAGTAGTAGCCGGCCGTCTTCGCGAGCCGCACGGCCGCGTCGGCCATCTTCTGGCGGATCGCCTGGGGGAGCCGCGGCGAGGGGCTCTCCTCGATCAGTTTCTGGTGCCGGCGCTGGGTGGAGCAGTCGCGCTCCCAGAGGTGGAACACGTTGCCGTGCTGGTCGCCGAGGATCTGGATCTCCACGTGCCGCGGCCGCTCGATGTACTTCTCGATGTAGATGCCGGGATTGCCGAAGGCGGCCTGGGCCTCGGCCGAGGCCTGCTGCCAGGCGCTGGCGAGGGCGAGGTCGTTGGCCGCGACCCGCATCCCCTTGCCGCCACCGCCCGCCGTGGCCTTGAGCAAGACGGGAAACCCGATCTCCTTGGCGACCCGCACCGCCTCCTGCTCGTTGGCAATCAGGCCGTCGCTGCCGGGCACCGTCGGCACGCCCGCCTCACGGGCCAGCGCCCGGGCGGAGTTCTTGTCGCCCACCCGCTCCATCGCCTCGGGCGTGGGGCCGATGAAGCCGATGTCGCACGACCGGCAGACCTCGGCGAAGTGCGAGTTCTCCGAGAGGAAGCCGTAGCCGGGATGGATGGCGTCGACGTTGCCGATCTCCGCGGCGCTGATCACCCGGTCGATCCGCAGGTAGCTGTCGGAGGCCTTCGCCGTGCCCACGCAGATCGACTCGTCGGCGAGTTCGAGGTACGGCGCGCCGCGGTCGGCCTCGCTGTAGATGGCGACCGTCTCCACGCCGAGTTCCCGGCACGCCCGGATCACGCGGAGGGCGATCTCCCCGCGGTTCGCGATCAGGATCCGTTTGAACATGGAAGCTCCAAGCAGAAACCGGAGGCCAGAAGAAACCGGAGGCAAGCAGAAACCGGAGGCGCACGCACCGGGCCGATCAGGCTTCGGGGTCGACCTTGATCAGCGGCTGGCCGAACTCCACCGGCGCCCCGTTCTCCACGAGGATCGCGACCACCTGCCCCGACACGCCGGCCGGAATCTCGTTGAACACCTTCATCGCCTCGACGATGCAGCACGTCTTGTCGGGCCCGATCCGGTCGCCCACCTTCACGAACGGCGCCGAGTCGGGGCCGCTCGCCTTGTAGAACGTGCCGACCATCGGGCTCTTGATGACGACCGAGCGATCGGGGGCCGCGGGCTCGCCGCCGCCGGCCGGTGCCCCGGCCGCGGGCCGGGCGACGGGAGCCGCCGGCGCCGAATAGGCCACCACCTCGCCGCCGCGACGGATCCGCACCCGGTTGTCGGCCTGCTTCAGGTCGAGCTCCGACAGGTCGTGCTCCTTCATCAGTTCGATGAGCTTGCGGACCTTCTTGACGTCGAAGATGTCTCCCGGAGCGGGCGTGGGGGCGGCGGACATGGGCTGCAAACCTCCTGGGGAGCCGCCCGGGGCGGCCGATCGGGCCGACGGTCCGGCCGGGGAGGGCCGAAAACCGCCGGATTTTGCGGCGAGGGTATCCCTTGTGCGGCGCGGGCGTCAAGGTAATCGTGGCGGGAGCCATGCCCGCACCGCTCGCCGCCGTTCGGGGCCCCGCCGATGCCGACGCCTCCGCCGATCGATCTGCCCCGCCTGCGGCCGCGCGCGACGGCGGTGAGCAAGCGCGACTTCGGCCGCGTGGTGGTGATCGGTGGGAGCGTGGGAATGGCCGGAGCGCCCGCCCTCGCGGCGATGGCGGCGCTGCGGAGCGGCGCCGGGCTGGTCGAGCTCGTCGTCCCCGAGCCCGTGGTGGGCATCGCGGCGGGATTCGATCCGTGCGTGATGACCCATGGCCTGCCCGCCACCGCGGGCGGCACGTGTGCGGCGTCGGCCGTGGCGGTGCTGGCGCCGCTGCTGGCGCGGGCAGGCGCGGTGGCGATCGGTCCGGGCCTGGGGCGGTCGGCCGAGGTCCGCGAGCTCGTGCTGCACGTGTGGCACACGCTCGCGGCGCCGGCCGTGTTCGACGCCGACGCGCTCTGGGCGCTGACGACGCCCGACGCGCCCGCGGGCCCGCGGCTCCTCACGCCCCACGCCGGCGAGCTGCTGCGGCTGCTCGGCGAAGATCCAGCGGGGCCGAAGGCCGACGACCGGCCGTGGCTCGAGGCCGAGGCCCGGCGGTACGCGGCGGCGCGCGGCAGCGTGGTGCTCCTCAAGGGACCGGGAACACTCGTCACCGACGGCGGGCACGACGCCCGTAATCCCACCGGCAACCCGGGCATGGCCACCGCCGGCACCGGCGACGTGCTCACGGGCGTGGCGGCCGCGCTGCTCGCCCAGGGCATGCCCGCCTTCGCTGCCGGCCGGCTGGCCGCGTGGGTGCATGGCCGGGCCGGCGACGCGGCGGCGGCCGAACTCGGGCAGGTGTCGATGACGGCCCGAGACCTGTTGGACCGCCTGCACGTCGCGTTTCGTGAACTCGGCTGACGCCGCTACCGCGATCGCGCGGCGAGTTCGGCCAGCCTCGTGACCTCGGCCACGCCGTCGTCCCGCGCGATCCAGAGCCGCATGCCGTCGGCGTAGGTCATCCGGTGGCCGCCCGTGAACGATCCGAAGGCCGGCAGCACGAGGGCGTCGGCGTCGGCGACGAAGCACCGCTCGGCGATCCGGTCGCCGCCGGGGGCCGCGATCGAGACCGTGGGGTGGAGGTGGCCGCCGATCGTGAAGCAGGTGCGGCCCGGCTCGGGAAGCTCGACGGCCGGCTCGTGCACGAAATGGAACGGCGGCTCGTCGTGCGTCCGCAGGCACGAGTCGATGCCGAGGAACGCGGGCAGCCGCCCCACGGAGCGGTCGTGGTTGCCGGGGATGAGCAGCACCTCGGTGGCGGCGAACCTGGCCCGGCACGCGGCGAACTCGTCGAACACGGCCGCCGTGCAGCCGCTCCGGGCGTGGAACAGGTCGCCGAGCACGATCAGCCGCCGCGCGGCACTGGTGTGCACGAGCCGCTCGAGCCTCGCGAGGTCGGCCTGCGCCGAGCCCTCGGGAACCGGGATGCCGGCCTGGCGAAAGGTGGCCGCCTTGCCGAGGTGCAGGTCGGCCACGAGCAGCGTCGCGGAGGCCGGCAGAAACGCGGCCCGCCCGGGGAGCAGGAGGATGTCGGCCGCGTGGTCGGCGAACGGCGGCGATGGAGCGATGTCGATGCGCAAGGACGGCCTCGACGGTTTCTTACACCATCGACAGGATTTCGGCGAGCATGCCTCCGCCGGGCGGCGGGTCACCGGCCGCCGGCTTCCTGTTCGAGTGCCCGTGCCATGTCGGCGATTCGAGCGAGCCAGTCCTTGGTGGTCAGCCGCGACTGCACGAACTCGGCCCAGATCGGGAACGCCAGCGGCGTGATCCGCGGCGTCTCGACGATCCGGACCTCCTTCGTGGCGATCGCGTCGAGCGCCTCCGCGAGCCGGCGAAACTCGAACTGCTGCTCCAGCACCTCGCGGCGAGCCTGGGCGAGGAGCATGTTGCCGGTGTCGTGCTCGGCGAGCACGTCGAAGATCAACCCGGCCGAGGCCTGCGTCTGGCGGTCGCTCGTGCGGCCGCCGGCGATCAGCCCGGCCACGCGGGCGATCTCCCGGAAGTGGCGGCGGGCCATCTCGGTGGTGTTGAGACAGGCGAGCAGGTCCTCGAGCAGGTTGACGGGCGAGAGCAGCCGCCGCCAGGTTCGCGTGTCGGCGATGTCGGCCTCGCGGCCCGCCAGTTCGAAGCCCCAGTCGGTGCAGGCGAAGGTGAGCGTGGCCGGCTTGGCCCGGGCGATCCGCCAGGCGACGAGGGCGGCGAGCCCTTCATGCACGAGGCGGCCCGCGAAGGGAAACACGAAGGCGTGGTGGCCGTCGCGGCCCGTCCACCGCTCGATGAGCAGCGTGTCGCGGTCGGGGAGTCGGCTCCACCGCGACTGGATCTCGAGCAGCGGCAGGACTGCGGCCACCTCGCGGGGCGCCGCGCGGCCGCCGCCGGGCCGCGCCGCAGCGCCGACGAGATCGAGGACGGCCGAGGAGAGCAGGGTGGAGAGCGGCATGCGGCCGCCGTTCCACCGCGGCACCTGCAGCGCCGCCGTCACCCGGCTCCGCTTCACCCAGGCGGTGAGGCCGTCGAACCGGAAGAGCACGAGCGGCCGGCCGGCGAAGAGGAAGCGATCGCCCTCGTTGAGCCTGGAGATGAACGACTCCTCGACCGTGCCGAGCCGGCCGCCGCGGAGCCACTTCACCTCCACCGTGGCGTCGCCCGCGATCGTGCCGATGCTCATCCGGTGGCGGCGGGCGAGCGCCTTGCTCGACACGTACCAGCGGCCGAACCGCTCGACGATCCGCGCGTAGTTCGGATAGGCGGCGAGTGCCGGCCCGCCGCGGGCGGCGAAGTCGACCGCCCACCGCCACGAGGCCTCGTCGAGGTCGGCGAAGGCCCGGGTGCGGCGGACCTCGGCGAGCAGGTCGGCCTCGCGGAAGCCGCCGCTGCAGGCGACGGTGACGAGATGCTGGGCCAGGCAGTCGAGGGCGCCGGTGAGCGGCCGGCGGGCCTCGACCGTCCCCTCGGCCACGGCCCCGCGGGCGGCGGCGCACTCGATGAGCTCGAGGGCGTGGGTGGGCACGCAGACGAGCCGGCCGGTCGCGCCGGGCGCGTGGCCGCTGCGGCCGGCCCGTTGGAGCAGCCGGGCGATCCCCTTCGGACTGCCGACCTGCAGCACCTGCTCGACCGGCCCGAAGTCGACGCCGAGATCGAGGCTCGACGTGGCCACCACGCACTTCATCGCCCCCTTCCGCAGGCCGCTCTCCGCCTTCTCGCGCAGCTCGCGATCGACGGAGCCGTGGTGCAGGGCCAGCGCCTTCTTCCAGTCGGGTCGCGCCGCCGAGATCGCGTCGAACCACCGCTCGGCCTGCGACCGGGTGTTGGTGAACACGAGCGTGGTCGAGGCCCGGTCGATCGCCGCGACCACCTGCGGCAGCAGCCGCATCCCCATGTGGCCCGCCCACGGAAACCGCTCCATCGGCTCGGGGATCAGCGTCTCGATCTCGAGCCGTCGCGGGATCGCCGCCGAGACGAGCCGGGCGTCGGCCTTCCGCGCCGGGCCCACCAGGGCCTCGACCGCGTCGTCGAGATTGGCGAGCGTGGCCGAGAGGCCCCAGGTGACGAGCCCGGGCCGCAGCGACCGCAGCCGCTCGAGGGCCAGCTCGGTCTGCACGCCCCGCTTCGTGGAGAGGAGTTCGTGCCACTCGTCCACGACCACGGTGTCGAGCGCGCCGAAGATCTCGTGGGCGTCGTCGAGCGAGAGCAGGATCGAGAGCGACTCGGGGGTGGTGACGAGGGCCGTGGGCCACGAGGCCCGCAGGCGTCGGCGGTCGGCGGCCGACGAGTCGCCCGTGCGGAGGCCGACCGTCCAGCCGGCGGCGACCGCCCCGGGTCGTGCGAGGGGCTCTTCCAGGGCCCGCAGGGTGTCGGCGGCGAGGGCCCGCAGCGGCGTGATCCAGACCACGCGGAGCCCCGCGGCGCGGGATTCCGCCGTCGCGTCGAGCGCGGTCGTCCGCCCGATCGCGCCGAGCCAGGCGGCGAGCGTCTTGCCGGTGCCCGTCGGGGCGTGCAGCACGCCGCTCGTCCCGGCCGCGGCGGCCCGCCACACCTCCTCCTGAAAGGGAAACGGCTCCCAGCCGCGGTCGGCGAACCAGGCGCGGAAAGGCCCCGCCGGGGAGGGCGGCGGACCGCGGCGCCGGCGCGGCGTGGTCGCGGTCGTCGGTCGTCGCGTCGCCACACCGGCACTCCGATTTCGGTCGTCGAGTCGCTTCCGGTACTGTAGACGTTTCCAGCGACCCGGAGCGGCAGGTGCCCATGAAGCGTGTCTTGTTCGTGTGCGTGGAGAACTCCAACCGCAGCCAGATGGCCGAGGCGTTCGCGCGGATCCACGCGGGAGGCCGCGTGGAGGCGGCGAGTGCCGGGTCGCGGCCGTCGGGCCGCGTGAATCCCAAGGCCGTGGCCGCGATGCAGGAACTCGGCTACGACCTCACCACGCACTCCTCGAAGGGGCTCGAGGCCTTCAACGGCCGCGCGATCGACGTGGCGGTGACCATGGGCTGCGGCGACGAGTGTCCGCTCGTGCTGGCCCGCCGGAGGGTGGATTGGAAGATCCCCGATCCCCGCGACATGACGCCCGAGGAGTTTCGGGAGGTCCGCGACCTGATCGGGCGGAAGGTGCAAGACCTGCTCGCCGAACTCGATGCCGAGCCTTCCGGAGGTGCCCATGACGATTCGTGAGTTCAACGACCTGCTCGAGCGGCACCCCGGGATGCGGATGCACTGGATGCTGCCCGACCGGTCGTTCGTGCCGGCGCACTACCACATCACGGAGGTGGGCCGGCTCCAGAAAGACTTCATCGACTGCGGCGGCACGATCCGCTCGACGAGCTCGTGCCTGCTGCAGGTGTGGGTGGCGAACGACGTCGAGCATCGCCTCGAGACCACGAAGCTCGCGGCGATCATGCGGGTCGCCGGACCGTTGCTCCAGACGGACGACCTGCCCGTGGAGGTCGAGTACGAGGAGGGGGTGATCTCGCAGTACCCGATCGGCGGCGTGGAGCTGACGCCGGCGGGCCTGCTCTTCCACCTCGGCACGAAGCACACGGCCTGCCTCGCGCCGGAGAAGTGCGGCGTGGACGGCACGGGCTGCTGCTGAGGCCGCCCGCGGCTCCCGGGTGATTCGGATCCGGGAGCCCGCCCCGCCGTGGCGGCGGATTCAGGGGCCCCGGAGCCGGGAGTCGAACCAGGCGGCGCAGCGCATCACGTCGAGCGGCATCGTCAGCCAGGTGTGGCCCGCGTTCTCGACCACGCGGAGCGTGACGTCGCAGCCCTGTTCGAGGGCCCGGTCGCGGAACTTGAGCGACTGCTCGAGGGTCACGAGCGTGTCGCGATCGCCGTGGCAGATCAGCACCGGCGGCATCCCGGCCGCGATGTGATGCAGGGGCGAGAGGTCGCGGGCGGTCTCCCGCCAGCGGGCCAGGTCGATCGGTTCCTGGTCGAAGGCCGGGCGAAAGTTCCGCGGCGGGCCGCCGTCGCCCGGGTCTTCGGTCGAGCCCGTCAGGTCGGTCAGGTCGGTGACGGGGCAGAACACGGCCGCCGCCTGCACCGCGCTCGAAGCGGCGTCGACCGGGTCGGCGGAGGCGACCGGGCCGGGGCCGCCGCGGGTGGCGAGCATCAAGGACAGGTGACCGCCGGCGCTGCCCCCCGTGGCGCCGAGCCGATCGGGATCGACGCCGTAGTCGGCCGCGTGGGTGCGGATGAACCGCACCGCCCGCGACACGTCGGCCACGATCTCGTCGACCGTGGCGTCCGGCTGCGACAGGTGGCAGACGGCGAAGACCGTGTAGCCGCGGCGGAGCAGGGGGGCCAGCAGCCAGGGGCGAATCGAGTCCCGTCCCGACTTCCAGCCGCCGCTGACGAAAAATACGATGCCGAGGCCGTTCGGCGCGGGCGGCGTGAGCACGTCGAGCGTGAGCGGTTCGCCACGCCGCTCGCCATAGACGACGCCCTGCCGCCAGTCGAACCGCGGATGGAAGTAGGCCCAGCCGGCCGCGACCAGCCCGCCGGCGACCGCGCACGCGGCGAGGCAGAGCACGAGCCCGATCGTCAGCCAGCGACGCCGCCTCACCTGTCACTCCACGGGTGCGGGACGAGCCCGCGGTCGGATTTCCGCGCGGGATCTTCCAGGGCATGGGTGCAGGTTGTCAATC
>JBIIMU010000297.1:0-4054 GCA_044337845.1 Pirellulales bacterium
GCAGGCGATCGCGGCGGTGCGGGCCGTGCTCGAGTCGTTTTCGGAGCGGTTCGAGCGGCAGCACCTCGCAGGGGCCCGGGCGAAGCTCGGGCTCTCCACGGCGGAGGCCGACGACGGCCGGCTGTTCGGCGACCTGCTCCGCCTGATGGAAGAGGCGCGGGCCGACTTCACGAGCACGTTCGCCGGCCTCGCCGCGGGCGTCGAGCCGGGGGGGGTTCCGGAGGGTGGCGTGGCCGCCGCGAGCGGCTGGCACGACTGGCAGCGCCGCTGGCTCGCGCGGCTGGCTCGGCAGCCGGGCGGCCTGGACGCCGCGGTCGCCCTGATGCGGCGGACCAATCCGGTGGTCATCCCCCGGAACCACCGCGTGGAAGAGGCGCTCGCGGCGGCGGCGGCGGGCGATCTCTCCGTGTGCGAGCGGCTGGTGGCCGCGATCCGCGAGCCCTTCGCGGAGACGGAGGCTAGCGGCCCGTACCGCGGCGGGCCGCCGCCGGGGTCGGGACCGTACCGCACGTTCTGCGGCACCTGATCGGGCTCGGGCCTTGCACGGTGATACGCTGCTCGACCGGTCGTGGCTCCTGCATGCGAGGGGAGAGTCGGTATCGTGAAAGGTCATCTCGTCGCCCTGTTCGTCACGCTGGTTGCATCGTCTGCCGCGTGCGCTGCATCGCACCCCAACATCGTGGTGGTGCTTTTCGACGACATGGGCTACGGGGAACCCGGCTGCTACCGACCGGATTCCGGGCTCAAGACCCCCCGGCTCGACGCGCTCGCCACGGCCGGCATGCGATTCACGGACGCCCATTCCGCCTCCGCCGTCTGCACGCCCACCCGGTACGGCCTGCTCACGGGCCGCTATCCTTCGCGGATCGGCCAATACGGTGTTCTCACCACCTTCGACCCGCCTCTGATTCCGGAATCACGACTCACGGTGGCCTCGTTCCTGAGGAAGCACGGCTACCAGACTGCGTGCATCGGGAAGTGGCATCTGGGTCTCGACTGGCACGGCGGGATTGAGCGGAAAGGCCGCGTCCCGATCGGCTCGCGAGTCACCAGCGGTCCGAACCAACTCGGTTTCGATTATTTCTACGGCTTCACTCACGCGCGTGGCATCGAGACGGTCATCGAGCAGGACCGCGTGGCCGAGCATGTCACCGCCGTCGAGAATCAGCCGCGGATGATCGCCAAGGCCGTCGCATGGCTCGAGCAGCGTGAGGTCGGCAAGCCGTTCTTTCTCTACTTTCCCATGTGCCCGCCTCACACCCCCGTCGTTCCGGCGACGGAGTTCGCAGGTCGATCGGGAGCCGTGGATGAAGTGGGCGGAGATCCGGACTATGGTGACTGGGTCTATCAGGGTGACGCCATGCTCGGGCAGTTGCTCGACGCGCTCGAGCAGTCAGGACTTGCGCACGACACGCTCGTGATCGCCACGGCCGACAATGGCGCCGACGGCCGCGTGTATCCGCCGCTCCGCGGGCGAAAAGGCCAGATCCACGAGGGAGGCCATCGGGTGCCGTTCGTCGTGAGGTGGCCGGGCAGGGTCGCACCTGGTTCCGTTTCCGATCAGACCATCTGCCTGAACGATCTGATGGCGACGTGTGCGGACATTCTCGGCGGCCGGCTTCCTGACGACGCGGGTGAAGACAGCGTCAGCATCCTGCCGGCCCTGACGGCTACGCCCCGAAAGCCACTGCGGCATGCCACGGTGCATCAGTCGGCCTCCGGCGAACTCGCCATTCGCCAAGCGAACTGGAAACTCGTTTTCTCCCGCCAGAAGCCGCCTGTCCTCCATGACCTGGCGACCGACCTCGGCGAGAGACTCGATGTTGCCGGCGAGCAACCGCAGGTCGTCGAGCACCTCACGACCCTGATGAGGCAAACCATCGCCGACGGCCGGAGCACACCCGGCGCGAAGCAGCCCGTGGACAGCGCCGTCAAGTGGGCCGTGCCGTAGGGGGACGGGCTGTCTCACAGGGCTCCGGATTGCCTCGGTCCGGGCCAAACCCGTTATGGTGTGCCATGGAACCAATTCATCGATACTCGGAGGCGTTCATGATCGAACCCCTGCTCCACACCTGGAATCTCAACCTCGGCTATGCGAAGCGTCTCGTGGCCGACATCCCGGACGACACGATGGCCCTGCAGCCGGCACCCGGGATGAACCATGCCGCGTGGGTGCTGGGACATCTGGCCTGCACGGCCGACATGCTCGGGGCCATGATCGGCGTACAGCCCGTCTGCCCGCCCGAGTGGCCCGCCCTCTTCGACTGGAACTCGAGTCCGTCCGACGACGCCAGCCGCTACCCCGCGAAGTCGGTGCTACTGAAAGCGCTCGACGACGCCCACGCCGGAATCGCCGCCGCGCTGCCGGGTGTCCCTGCGGCCCGCTGGTCCGACCCCACACCGCTCGAGGCCGTCAGGGGGTTCCTGCCGACGCTGGGCGACTGCTTCGTGTTCGTGATGGCCGCCCACGAGAACCTGCACCTCGGACAGCTCTCGGCCTGGCGGCGAGTCCAGGGTCTGGGGCGGGTCTGAGCCTCAGGCGCGGGCGTGGGTGCCCTGGCGGCATCAGGGGACATCATCGGCGGCGGGCAGGTTCTCGAGGTCGAGCAGATCACGGGGCCGACCGGCTGCCCGCTTGAGACGCCGCAGCCAGCCGAGGGAAGCGTAACGGATGCCGTCGAGTACGAGGGCGCTGTCCCAGACCTCGTGGACTGGCACGTCGGCTATCCCCGGCACGTAGTCGAACAGGTCGAGAAACCCCGCGGACGTGCCGAGCATCATCAGGTGCTCCGCACGGATGAATGCGGCCGTGACGGGATACGTCCGCTCGATTCCCGTGGCCGGGTCGATCTCGCTGCCGATCGAAAAAGCGGCCAGTTCCTCGAGGCCTCCGAGGAGGGCAGCCTCCGCCGCGGTCGAGCGAATCCACAAGATGTCGGTGTCTTCGGTCGCGCGGATGTAGCCATGAACATTGACGGCATGGCCGCCGACGACGACGAACGGCACGCCGTGCCGGGCGAGCACCTCGAGCAGACGGAAGTCAGGCGCCATCGGGTGGCCCGTCCACGTGTCGCGTAACCGCCCTGGCCCGGAAGTTGCGTCGCAGGAAATGGGCTCGGCCCTCGGCGTGCCGCTCGAGTGCCGCCCATGACCGTTCGATGAGCTGCCGCATCGCGGCAAGACGCTCCGCTGGGGAGAGGGCACGATCGCGGGCTCGCCGCGCACGGTCGCGGGCGGTAAGCATATCCGCCGTAGGATCAATGGACGTGATCGGCATGACGACAGTTTACCGTGCGGTGCTGTTCGTGAGCTCACCGGAACGGGCCAGGGAAGGAGGCAACTGGGCTATCGCTCAGAAACCTCATGCGACCTCAACGACGACGTGGTTCGTCTGTTGGGCAGCGTAGGCGATGGCGGCGAGGATGTCGTCCCGCTCGAGGCAGGGATAGTCGGCCAGGATCTCCTCGATGGAGGCATCGTTGGCGAGGAGTTCGAGGAGGTCCGAGACGCGGATGCGCATGCCCCGGATGCAGGGCTTGCCGCCGCACTTGCCAGGCTCAATCGTAATCCGTGGGTGGGTTGTGGCCGTCATTCCCGAAGTATATCTCGGGGCTGACCAACGAGTCATGCCCACCCGCCCGGCAACCATCGACCACCGCGGCACGGTCACGCCGCGTCCCGGTTGACCTCCAAGTACGCCCTCCAGACCCGTGAGTAGGCGCAGCCCCAAGCCTCGTCATGGCAGGCCCGCTCGAACTCCACGGGCATGGCGGTCGGGCACTGGTCCCGGAGGCCAGCCAACACCGCGCGGAACTCGGTCCACGTCGAGCGCTGGACGAAACTGGCGGCAGCATCCGCCCCAGAACCGCGCCCGACACGGACCCGCGACCGAGCCCCGTACACTCCTCTCCGCCCTGAACACACCCAACTGAATCCCGGGGCGTGCTTCTTCAGGAGGCGTTCGCGCTGGCCGACGTCAGTTACTGGCTCCAACACATCGACTGGCAGACCAAGTTTCTCGGGACCGTGCTCGCGTTCGCCCAAGACCCCAGCC
>JBIIMU010000298.1:0-4043 GCA_044337845.1 Pirellulales bacterium
CGTGTTGCTGCCGCCGGCGGGATCGCGGCGGTGCCGGAGCCGGGAACGTCGGGCCTCATCGTCCTCGGCCTCGTGGCGGCCGCCGCAGCCGCACGGCGGCGACGCGGCTGAACCCGCGGGCCGTCAGCAGGGGCGACGGCCCCGGCGGCCGATGACGATCGCCGTCGTGCCCGCCACGGCGGCCCACGGCCATGCCGCCATCGGCTCCGGAACGACCGCCAGCGCAGCCGGCGATCCGCCGGCATAGGGGCCGAGATCGTACAGCCCGGTGGAGATGAAGTCGGCGGCGTCGAGGATGTCCACGATGCCGTCGTACGTGAAGTCACCGGCGGCCCAGGGCGCCGCACGTCCCGTGTCGAAGGCTCCGCCCGCGAAGAAGTTCGCGGCGTCGAGGATGTCGATCCCGCCGTCGACGTTCGTGTCGCCCAAGGCCGCGTAGGCCGCGGTCAGCGAGCCGTCGCCGTTGTCGAGCCAGCCCACCGCGCGGGGCATGCCCGCCGCGACGTCGGCGGCCACGGCGGTCGACGTGATCCCCGCCGTGCCGTTCCAGGCGCCGTCGCCACGAGCGACGAGGAGGGCCGCGACGAGGGCCCCCGGCGACGTGCCGAAACCGATCGTCATGCCGCCGCCGGCGACGTCGACGAGCCCTCCCGTGGCCAGATCGAGGCGGCCCACCGCGACCCGGCTCGTCGTCGCCACCGCGAGCCTGCCGGCCGGGCCCACCGTCGCCCGCGCGGCGGCGAGCGCGCCGGGGTCGGCCAGCACGAGTTCCCCCGCCGTCACGGCGGCGGTGCCGGTGAACGACGAGGCCCCGGCGAGCACGAGCCTGCCGCCATCCACGGTGAGCCGGCCGGCGCCGCCGAGGCCACCGCCGAGCGTCTGCGGCAGCGTGCCGCGGGCGACGAACTCCGCACCTGCGGCGATCGTGAGGCCGCCGCGATGATCCGCCCCGAGCCCGACCGTCGCCTGGCCTGCGAGCACGAGCGACCCACTCGACACGGTGATCGGCCCGTCCAGGGAACCGCCTCCGGTGAGCACGAGGCCGCCGCTGCCCGCCTTGCGAAGCTCGCCATGGCCCGCCAGCCGGCCGCTCGCCGTGAGCGTCCCGCCGTGGTTGAACACCACCGTGCCGTGGTTCAGGAGTTGTGAACTCGCGAACGCCACGCCCGCCCCGCCGAGGCCGATCTGGAGCGTGCCACCCGCCACGGTGGTGGGGCCCGTGTAGCTGCCGCTGCCGACCTGGAGCAATCCGGGCCCGGTCTTGATGAGGCCGCTTGGCCCGGCAGGATTGTCGAGCACGGCATTGGCGAGCGTGAGGTCGCTCGCCATCGTGGCCACCACGAGCTCGAGATCGCTCCCCGCGATCACGTCGAGACGGGGCGAGCCACCGATCGTGAGCCGGCCGCTGCCCGCGTGCAGCAGACCGTTGACGGTGAGCGTCGCCCCGCTGTTGTTGCTCGCCTGGAGGCCTCCCGTGCCCGTGTAGGTGAGCGTGTTGATCCGCCGCGACAGGCCCATCGCGGCGAACGACGCCCCGGGCGTCACGACGTAGTTGACCGTCGACGTGTCGCCGGACGGAATGCCGCCGAGCGCCCCGCTGCCGGACAGCGTCGTGCCGCCGGCGAAGGACGTGATCGTGCCGCCCGCCACGGTGGCATACCGCGTCGCCGACCCCGAGCCCACGACCGCCCACGGGCCGAGGAGGCCGTTGTCGGTCGTCGTGGAGGTGGTCACGATGGCGCCGACGAGGGTGTCGAATCGCACCGTCGATCCGGCCAGCCGCGTGATGGCGCCGACCGCCAGGGTGCCGGTGGCGACGGCGTTGCCCACCACCGCCTCCCCCGCCGCGAGCTTGAGGCCCGCCACGGTCTGCACACCGGGGTTCTGCCGGGCCAGCGTGAACGTGCCGCCGGCCATCACCAGGCTGCCGGTCGATCCCAGGCCACCCGTCAGCCGCACGGCCCCGCCGTCGATCCGGGTGGCTCCCGCGAAGGTGCTCGTGCCGGTGAGCGTGAGCGTGCCGGGCCCGGACTTCGCGATTCCACCGCCTCCGGTGATGCGGCCCGTGACCAGCAGATCGCCTCCCCCGGCCGACGTGGTGAACGCCGTCCGCTGGGCGAGCAGCGCGATCGAATCGTGGATCGTCTGGAGGTTGCGGCTGCGGTTGGCGATGCCGGCGGTCAGCGAGAATCCATTGGTGCCCGCGGCCGCCGGGCTGATCGTGTAGGCCGGGGCGTCGGGCGTGAACTCGAGACCGCCGACGGTGTTCGCGCCGGGCCGCAGCAGGTCGTCGACGAGCGCCGTGCCCCCCGGCCCGGCCGCCCCGAACACGAGCCGCGTGGAGCCGCCGGGCACCTGCCCGCCCCAGTTGGCGGCCGCGCTCCACACCGCCGACGCCCCTCCCGACCACGTCGCCGTCGCCGGCGCCGCCACCGTCGCCAGCCGGCCCGTCGCCTCCGTGTAGGCCCGGCCCCGGCCGTCGAGCCACCGGCCTGCGTCGGCGGTGAAGCCCTCCACGGCAAACGTGTCGCCATAGACCGTGTTGGCGGCCGTCACGAGCGAAAACGACGTGCCACTCGCAGCCGGCGCGTCGATCTGGAACACGCCGTTGAGCCGGACGCGGCCCGCAGTGGGCCCGCCGATCGAGTTCGTCGCGCCGGCCGGTCCGATCACGAACCGCTGGTTCGACCCCGCCGCGAGTTCGAACCGCCCCCCCACGGTGATGCTCCCCGTGAAGGCGTTGTCGGCGGACAGAAACCGGACGTACCGCGCGTCTTCCGTCGGTCCGTCGGTGACCGGAATCGAGAGGGTCCCGCCTCCCACGACCCGCGACTGGATGTCGATCGTCCCCTGCTTCGCGCGAATCGTCGAGTCGCCCGCCACGGTCAGCCGCCCGGCGAGTCGAAACACGTCGGCGGTCGTGGAGTAATGATGAATCCAGCCGCCGTCGAGCACGAGCGACGGAATCGTGATCACCGCCGTGCTTCCGGTTCCCTTGAAGAGCAGTCCGCCGTTGGGATCGTTGCGGTTTTCGACCGTCAACGAGTCGCCGTAGAACCGGAAGCTGTTGCCGCTCGCGGGCGTCCGAATGCCGAAGTCGCCCGTCGCGTAGGCCGCCCCGGGATGGGCGAAGTGGCTGTCGCTCCAACGGGTCCGGTAGTTGAAGCCCGACTCGCCGAGGGGATCGCTGGCGGTGAGCCGCACGCTGGTTGCGGCGGAAGGTTCCGCCGTGGAGCCGATGCCGAGGTCGGCCCGCATCCCGTAGACCACCGCCACGTGCCGCTGCCTGTTGAGCTCGCTGCCTTCGCTGTCGTAGTTGAGGCCGTAGGGCCAGAAATGGATTGAGTCACCGCGGAGGGCGGCCTCCTCGCCATCGAACTGCCGCACGAGCCGGCCTGCCCGGGGGCCGGACCAGGTCCCGGTCGAGAACAGCGAGCTCCAGTTGCCCGACGGCAGGCCGAGATAGTGGGCCATCTCGTGCATCGTCACCCGCTCGGCCGGCCACGTGCCGCCGAAGCCGATGCTGCCGTTGTAGCTCGCCTGGGCGGTGGGGATGCCCGCGTTGTAATAGACGTAGATGTTCGCGGTGCCGAAGTCACCGTAGGCGTTGTAGCGGTTCACCGCCGCCTGAAGGGCGGCCGTGGCGGCGCTGCGGCGGGCGTCGGTATCCCAGGTGCCGCCGATGGTGAACGTCAGGTCCGCACGGACCGATGGCACCGCCATGACCGGCATGACCGCAACGGCCAACGCGACGGCGATCGCGACTCGCAGGCGCATGGTCGTCATCCCTCGAACGGAGGCCTCCGGAACCGGGAGCCCCCATGGTACGACGCCGACGGCCCGCGGGTTCAGCCGCGTCGCCGCCGTGCGGCTGCGGCGGCCGCCGCGAGGCCGAGGACGATGAGGCCCGACGTTCCCGGCTCCGGCACCGCCGCGATCCCGCCGCTCAGGCCCGGGGCCGTGTTGTAGTTGCCCGCGTCGTAGAGGCCCGTGGCGAAGAAGTCGGCGGCGTCGAGGATGTCCACGATGCCGTCGTAGCTGAA
>JBIIMU010000299.1:0-4039 GCA_044337845.1 Pirellulales bacterium
TCTTCTCCAACGGCACGAAGCTCCTCCTGCTCTCCGGACCGGGAGGCAAGATCACGCCCCAGGGTATCGCCCACGCGGTCGAACGCCGCCGCGACATCCACTACCCCAAGCCGCGGGTCGTGAGCGTCACGCAGGCGACCGAACTCTCGACCGCCTACTCGATCGACGAGCTCGCCGCGATCGGCGAGACCTGCCGCCGCCACGGGCTGCGGCTGCACATGGACGGGGCCCGCTTCGCCAACGCGGTGGCGGCGCTCGGCGTGGCGCCGCGGGCCATCACCCGGGACGTCGGCGTCGACGTGCTCTGCCTCGGCGGCACCAAGAACGGCATGGGCGTGGGCGAGGCGGTGGTGTTCTTCGACACGGCGCTCGCCGAGGAGTTTGCCTACCGCTGCAAGCAGGCGGGCCAGCTCGCTTCCAAGATGCGGTACCTGACGGCGCCCTGGGTGGGCCTGCTCGAAAGCGGTGCGTGGCTCGAGAACGCCCGCCGCGCCAACGCCGCCGCCGCCCGGCTCGAGGCGGGCCTCCGCGGCCTGCCCGGCATCGAGGTGCTGGGCGTCCGGCAGGCCAACGCGCTGTTCGCCCGGCTCGCCGAGCCGCTGGCGGCCGACCTGCGGGCCAAGGGCTGGCAGTTCTACAACTTCATCGGCTCCGGCGGCTGCCGCTTCATGTGCTCCTGGGCGACCACCGACGCCGACGTGGACGCGCTCGTGGCCGACGCCCGCAGCCTCGCCAACAGCTGATCGCCGGGCACCCTGGCGAAGGAGGCACCCATGGGCTGGATGTGGACGGCGGTCGCGATGTCGGCAGCCGCGGCGGTCGGCACCGGGGCCGCGAGGGCCGACACGGAAGCGGAGCGCTCGCTCGCGGCCCGCCGCATCCTCGACCGCTGGCACGGCGACGCGGCGGAGCCGGGCGACCGCCGCCTGCAGGTGATCTGCTGGCGGACGAAGGACCGGGAGTTCGCGGCCGGCCACCGCGAGCGGCTCGACCGGATCCTGACGCACATCCAGGGGTTCTACCGAGCCGAGATGGAGCGGCATGGCCTGGGGACGCGGACGATCCGGCTCGACCGCGACGCCGACGGCCGGCTCGTCGTCCACGAGGTCGTGGCCCCCGGGACGTTCGCCGACTACGAGGGCCGCGACGGGGGACGGATCCGGGACGAGTGCCGGCCGGTGCTGCGCGAGCGGGGCATCGACATCGACCGGGAGACGATCATGATCTTCACGAACCTGGCCGACTGGGACCCGGCGGCGCTCACCTTCCGCCACAAGAGCCCCTACTACGCCGGCGGCGACCATCGCGCGGGTACGGCCTGGCAGCTCGATTCGCCCGAGCTCGACATCGCGAACCTGCCGCTCGTGGAGCCGCTCGTCCTCGACGCCCAGTACGGGAGGATCTCCCTCGGGAGGCACAACTCGATCTTCATCGGCGGCATCGCGCACGAGCTCGGCCACGCCCTCGGGCTCCCGCACTGCCAGGCGCGGGACGACGAGGCGGCCCGCGGCACGGCCCTGATGGGGAGCGGCAACCGCACGTATGGCGAGGAGCTCCGCGGCGAGGGCAAGGGCTCGTTCCTGACGCTGGCCCACGCGCTCCGGCTGGCGTCGCACCCGCAGTTCTCGGGCTCGGTGAAGGGCCTGGGGGCCGAACCGCGGGCCGAGTTTCTCGACCTCGAGGCTCGCACCGCGGCCGACGCGCGGGCGTTCACGATCCGCGGCCGCGTCGCGGGCGCGATCCCGGTGTACGCCCTCGTCGGCTACCTCGACCCGGAGGGCCACGACGACTACGACGCCCGCACCGTGACCGCGGTGCCCGACGCGGACGGCCGATTCGAGCTGGAGTGCACGCCGCTGGTTCCGGGCAAGGCCGCGAGCCTGCGGATCGTCGCCTGCCACGCCAACGGGGCGACGTCGCGGCTCGCGCACCCGTATACGGTCGCCGACGACGGCACGGTCGGCATCGAGACGATGTCGCTCTCGATGGCCCTGACGGCCTTCTGCGGGGCGGTGTCGCGTCGCGACCACGCCACCGCCGAGACGATCCGTGACGCCTTTCCCGAAGGCGGCAGGGAGCGGGCGATCGCCACGTCGATTCTCGCGGGCGTCCGCCGGAAGCCGCGGCCGCCGCAGCCGGCCGCAGCCGGCCCGGAGGACCGCGTGCCGCTTTCGCGGCTCGAGCCGATCGAGGCCCGGGTGGGCTGGCTGCAGCCCGCCTACGACCACCTGCCGCGGGCGGAGAGCCTGATCGTGGCCGGCGGCCGCGTGTTCGACACCGGCATCTACGCCCACGCCCCCGCGGTCCACCGCTATCGGCTCGGTGGCGCCTGGGCGCGACTCACCGGCGAGTGCGGCCTGCCGGACGGCGGCGGCAGCGTGGTGTTCGTGATCCGCGCCGACGGCCGCGAGGTGTTTCGCTCGAAGGTGGTCGGCCCCGGCCGGCCCGCCGACTTCGACATCGACCTCAGCGGCGTGGACGAGCTCGAACTGCTCACCGAGGACGCCGGCGACGGCAAGGCGGCGGACTGGGGCGTGTGGCTGGCCCCGCTGCTCAGCGGCCCACCGGGGCGGTGAGGCGGTCACCGGAGCGGTGAGAGGGGCCGCTGGCCCGGTGATTTCCGGGGTTTTCGGCGGGTTTTCGGGGGGAATCGCCCGAATCGGCCCACCGGGATGGTGATTCGGCCGGGGGGCCGGTTTCGTCGCGCCGCAGATTTTTTTCGGGGATTTTTCCGCGGGTTTTCCCGGGCGTTTTGCCCGCCACGGCCGCTTCCCACGACCCCGCGCCGCGAGTTGGCACGGGGTGTGCATTTCTCCTCCTTCGTCGCGACGCACCGCGAGGCCCTTCGAGGCCGCGAGCGTCGCCAGAACTCGAAGGAGGTGTCCGATGATGGTCGTCGCTGTTGGGATCACGTCCGAGGAAGTGCGGTCGCTGGCCAGCCAGGCTCCGGCCGTCCGTGCGGGGCGTCTTCCGGGTCTGAAGTGCCTGGTTGTTTCGGGCGACGCGGGGCTGCGGGGCCGCCTGTCGACCATGTCGGAGCTCGGTGGCTTCGTGGGCTGCGAGACGCCCGCCGACGCCCTGGACCTCCGCTCGGCCGTCGACGGCGACTATCAGCTCGTGATCGTCGACATCGCCCGCCCGGTGGGTGACCGCGTCAACGACACGGTGGAACTCGCCGAGGAGTTCGCGAGCCGTCCCGGGACGCTCGTGGTGGTGTGCGGCTCCGACGACAGCGTCGACGAGGAGCTGTGGGCCCGTCAGCTCGGTGCCTGGGTGTACCTGCCCGGCGTGTCGAACGGCGACGCCCTGATGAGCCTGTTCGCCGAAGCCCGTCGGATCTCCGACCGGCGGGGCGTGTTCCAGATGGCCTGAGGCCGCCCTCCGCGGCCCCGCGCCGCGGACCGGTCCCGGCAGGAGAGATCGATCACGCGATTTTTGATGGGTCCGAATCCGGCCGTGCGGCCGGCGGACGAGACGAATCAGTCGGTCAGTCAGTCACGCGGTTTTTTGTTTCGAGCAACCAATACCTGTCGCCGTGCCATGTCGTGCCGGCGGCCCATTAGCGAAGGAGCAGTGTCATGAGCGCAGTCGTGGGTACCTATCGTGAGGACATGGACATGAGCTACGCGGTCGACTTCGGTCGGGATCGCGAACCGGTCCAGAAGCGGAGCCGATTCCCCGAATATCGCCGCAAGGGCACTGCCCCGGCACGGGTGAGCGGCATGCACTGCCGCCGCAACAAGCGGTGGACGTGGGGCAGCGGGCGGGGAGCCCGGACACTCAACATGCGGGCCTTCGCGGGCTGCCTGGCATTCGCCGTGGCGAGCCTCTCGGCCGCAGCCTTCGGCGTGACCATCGATTACGCCACCGTCGGCAACCCCGGCAACGCGGCCAACACCAACGGGTGGGGTGCGGTGTCGAACGTGTTCCAGATCTCGAAGTACGAGACCACCAACACGCAGTACGTGGAGTTCCTCAACGCGGTCGACTCCGCGGGCACCAACCCCAACGGCGTCTACAACGCGTCGATGGGCAGCGA
>JBIIMU010000300.1:0-4033 GCA_044337845.1 Pirellulales bacterium
GGCCCTCAGCGGCGTGGAGAGCGCCCGCCTCCTCAGGTTCCTGATGAGCCTCGAGGAGCCGTCCGACGGCGTGATTGCGGCGATCGAGGCGGGGCTGGCGTGGCTCGACGGGGCCACGGTGACCGGCGTGGCCCGAGTCGAGCGTGACGGCCGCACCATCTACGTCGAGGATCGGTCGTCGACCGAGCGCTACTGGGCGCGGTTCTACGATCTCGCGTCCGGCAGGCCACTCTTTCCCGGCAAGAACGGCGTCGTCTACGCGTCGTTCGAGGAGATGGCCGCCGCCAACGACAAGATCGGCTACGACTACTACTCCACTCGGCCTGGCAGCGTACTCCGCACCGGCCAGAAGAAGTGGCGGCAGAAGCTCGAGAAAGCACGCTGAGTGAGCCGACCCTCCGGAGAAGTTGTTCGACGAGCCCGCAGATTCGACGCGAGCCGCCCGTCTTGTACCGGCAAACCAGGTCGCCCGCCGTCGCCCCGTCAGCGGGGCTTCCCGGTGGACTTCAGGTCCAGCGTGACGGCCGAGTCGCCGCCGGCGCTGACCTCATAGTCCACGCCGTTGACGTGCGCTGCCGGGACGAGTTCCTTCGGGGCGGGCGCGTCGCTGTCCAGCGAAAACGCCGTGGAGATCGACAGGCGATAGGCGCCGGGTCGCACGCCACCGCCGGGCCGCCCGATCGGCCCGAGCGCGAAGCGGCCAGTCGAATCCGTGTCGCCGACGAAGGGCCCTTCGGCGGTACGGTCTAACGGGGAGAGCACGACGTGGGCCTTGGGCAGTGGCTGGCCGTCCAGCGTGATCACGCCCCGGAGCGGAACCTGCCCGCCGCATCCCAGGAACACCAAGGCCACCGCGGCGAGGCCGAGCGGCCGGATGGAAGTGCGTCGCACGTCAGTAGGCGCCCCCGTCGGCGATGCTCCCCATCACGGCCCAGACCTGCGGATCGATCGAGAAGTCGATGAACTGCACCGAGCCATCGCACATCACGCCGTTCATGCCGTTGGTGTGCAGCGCGAACCATCCCGAATGGCAGGCCCGGTTGGACTGGTCGACGTTCGGAGCGGCACCCTTCGCCTGCACGCAACGATAGAAGTCGCCGAACAGGGTCCGCTCCTGCGGCATCGTCTGCGAGGCGAGGAAGTTGCCCCAGGAGTAGGCCCAGAGCGTCCGCCGACCGAACTGGGTGTTGGTCGCATCGGGCTGCGAGTTCCGATTGGTGGACTCGGCCACCAGCAGCGTCTTGCTCATGCCGTCGGTGATCTCCCGGACCCGCTCCCGGCGGAGGGGCCAGCCCTCGTCGACCCCACCCGAGGGCCCCGACCGGTGCTTGACGGCGTGCATCGGGCCCCGCCAGCCGGCGTGGATCGCCTGTCCGCCGCTGTTGTCCGTCCGCGTCGACGTGCCGTAGGGCGCCGGCAACTCCTCCCAGAGGTACCACGTCACGAATCCGTTGCCACGACCGGCGTTGGCCCGGTACGAACCCGGCCTAAACAGCGTGTTGGCGCCCGCCGCCGGGCCGCTGTCGGGCCGGGTGAGCTCCATCGGATGGTCGGACGGGCACGTGTACATCGGCACCGACGTCTCTCGGATCACCTTCATGGCAGGGTCGGTCGACATGATGTCGAGGTTTGGCTTGTAGAGATCGCGAAGCTGCGTGTTCTCCGAGTACGGCATGAGTTCGAGCGTCCAGCCCGTCGAGAATTGCGCGCCACCAAGCGAATAGCCCGCCAGCGACGTCGCCGGCGTGATGATCGCGTTGGAGTAGGGCATCGCCTTGCGGGCGCTCTCGTAGGAGGCGCACGCGAGCCCGATCTGCTTGAGGTTGTTCTGGCACTTCGCCCGTCGGCCCGACTCGCGGGCCGCCTGCACCGCCGGCAGGAGCAGCCCGATGAGCACGGCGATGATCGCGATCACCACGAGCAGCTCGACGAGCGTGAACCCGCGACCACGTGGACGAGGGCATGCGCGGAGGGCGGATCGATTCAGCATGGAACTGGTCCCTGGAACGGCAGTGGCGACGGACGCGTGGTACACTCGAGCCCCGAAGGTGGTGCGGTCATTCCCTGGCCCGATCTTCCCGTCTCGTTCCGGCGGCGTCAACGTCGCCGCCGGGGTGTCGTCCCACGAAATTGCGCATCCGTGATGCGGGATTGTGCTGCGATGAACCGTGCCTTCCCTCGGTGTGCGGTGGCCCTCGTGGCCGCATGGGCGGTGCTCCAGGCAGGCCCTGCTCCGGCGGCCGATCCCGTCGCGCGGCCGCGGGTGATCGTCCTGACGGATATCGAAAACGAGCCCGACGACGCGATGTCACTCGTGCGGTTTCTCGTCTACGCCAACCAGTGGGACACCGAGGCCCTGATCGCGACCACCTCGGTCCACCTTCCGGACCGGGTGGCCCCCGCCCGAATCGAGGCGATCGTGACGGCGTATGGCGCCGTCCGCGACGCCCTCGAGGTGCACGAGCGCGGTTTTCCGACCGGAGATCACCTCCTCTCCCTGGTCCGGAGCGGTGCGGCCCGATACGGAATGACCGCCGTGGGATCCGGGCACGATTCCCCCGGCTCCGAGCGGATCATCGAGGTCGTCGATGCCGACGACCCGCGGCCGATCTGGGTGTGCGTGTGGGGCGGGCCCAACTGCCTGGCCCAGGCGCTCTGGAAAGTCCGGGCGACGCGCACCCCGGAGGCGCTCGCGCGGTTCGTCGCGAAGCTTCGCGTCTACACGATCTCCGACCAGGACGACAGCGGGCCCTGGCTGCGACGCACGTTCCCTGACCTGTTCTACGTCGCCAGCCCCGGCGTTCACCAGTTTGGCGGCTACCACTACGCGACCTGGATCGGTATCGCCGGCGACGAGTTTCACGGCCGCTTCGCGGGGGGCGACTTCGCGGTCGTGTCGCAGCCCTGGCTCGACGAGCACGTGCGTTGCAAGGGACCGCTCGGCGCGGAGTATCCGCCGGTCGAGTTCATCATGGAGGGCGACACACCGAGCTTTCTCAACCTGATTGCCACCGGTCTGGCGAATCCCGAGCATCCCGACTGGGGCGGCTGGGGCGGCCGGTATGAGCTGGCCTGCCCGCCCGAGCGGAAGTGGCACATGGAGCGCGAGACCCGGCCGTTCTGGACCGACGCGGTGGACGAGGTGAAGGGCGCGGACGGCCGCTGGCATACCGACAACTGGTGCACAATCTGGCGGTGGCGCCGCGCGTTTCAGAACGACTTCAGCAGCCGCATGGACTGGACGGTGACACCGCGGTTCGAAGACGCCAACCATCCACCCGTGCCGCGGCTCGGTCACGCCCGGGAACTCCGCGTGCCGGCCGGCGGCCGCATCACGCTCAGCGCCGCGGGCTCCGCCGACCCCGACGGCGATGCCCTGACGTATCGCTGGGAGCACTATCCGGAGCCGGGCACGTTCACCCTGGCGAGCGGCCGCTCGGCGCGGCCCCTGCGGATCGAGAACGCCGACCAGCCCGAGGCGACGTTCGTGGCACCGGAAAAGTTCGGTCGCGCCGGGACGGCGCATGTGGTGCTGGCGGTGACCGATGCCGGCACGCCACCGCTGACGCGATATGAGCGGGTGATCGTCACGGTCGAGCCGCCCCGATGACTGCCAGTCGGCTGGCTGGGCTCGTCGCGGCCGCAGGCGGCCAGCCACGCCGGCGACTCGGGCAGCCAGATCAGCACTGCGACGCGGACGGCCAGCTCTCCGCGACCAGGGCGATGCCGTTGGGCCACATCCCGCCGACGCCCAGGCCTGCGAGAAACCGCGACATCAGCATCTGCGCCTGCGGCGTGCCGCACGGCTCAGTCGAGCCGCGGCAAGCCGGCCTGCCGGCGGGCGGCATTCACCGCCTGCCACGCCGCAGGCGATCGGCGAAACAGCCCGACGAGCTGCGAGGTCGTGATCCCCAGCTGCCGCGCCGCGTCGGCGAGCCGCCAGCCCCGTGCGGCGAGCTCGTCGAGCGCCTCGGCCAGGATCGTGGGATAGTCGTCGTGGTCGCTGGCGACGGCGAGCCGTCCCGCCCGCGAT
>JBIIMU010000413.1:0-3126 GCA_044337845.1 Pirellulales bacterium
ATTCCCACGCGGGCGATTGCGGTGGTCTCGCAGCGGACCGACTTCGACCGTGGCGGTGGCGGGTGGTGGAACAGGTACTGTCCGCGGGCCCGCTGGCATCGCGCCTGCGGGCACGCCCTGCCGCAGCGCTAGGGCGGGGGCCGCAGGCGGCGCTCAGCCGCCCGCCGCGAGCTCCTCCTGGAGCACCAGCCAGCGTTCCTCGGCGGCCGCGAGCTTCTCGGCCGCGGCCGTGACCGCCGCATGCAGCCGCACGGCCTCGTCGGCGTCTGACGTCGCCAGCAGCGCCGCGTTGGCCTGCCGCTTCTCCGCGTCGAGCCGGGCGATCGTCTTCTCGAGCGTGGCCACTTCCTTGCGGATCTCGCGGTCGGTCCGCGCGGCCGGCCGCGCCGCCGGCCGGCCCCCTTCGCCGCCCCGCGGGGGCGCGATCCGTCCGCCACGGCCCGCGGCCGCCTCGGCGTCGTCGATCTCCTTCGACACGCCGGCGAGGTAGGTGGCGTAGGTGCCGAGGGTGTTGACCACCCGGCCGTCCTTGACCTCGATCACGGTCGTGGCCACGGCCTGCATGAACGAGCGGTCGTGGCTCGTGAACACCACCGTGCCCTCGTAGGCGACAAGCGCCGCCGCGAGGGCGTCGACCGTTTCCACGTCGAGGTGGTTGCCCGGCTCGTCGAGCACGAGCACGTTGAAGCTGCCGAGCAGCAGCCCGGCGAGGCAGAGCCGGGCCCGTTCCCCGCCCGAGAGCACCTTCACCCGCTTCTCGACGCCCGATCCGCGGAACAGCATCGCCCCGGCCACGTCGAGGATCCGCTGCTGCTTGGTGCCGATCGCGGCGGCCCGTTCGAGATGCTCGAGCACCGTCTGATCCTCGCGGATGCTCGTGTAGACGTGCTGGGCGTAGACGCCGAGTTCGCAGCCGTAGCCCCACCGCGCCTCGCCGGCGAGCGGCGCGAGCGACCCCACGAGCGTCCGCAGGAACGTGGTCTTGCCCTGGCCGTTGTCGCCCACGATCGCCGCCCGCGAGCCGTGCTCGATCTCGAGGTCGATGCCGGAGGCGATCACGCGGTCGGGGTAGCCGATCGACAGGCCCTTGCAGCGGAGGGCCGGCCCCTTGCGCGGGCTCACCGCCGGGCACTGGATCGCGGCCGTGGGGGCGGCCGTCGCCACCTCCTCCACCTCCAGCCGCTCGAGCTGCTTGGCCTTCGACTTGGCCCGGGAGGCGGTCGAGGCCCGCGCCCGGTTGCGGGCGATGAAGTCCTCGAGCTGCCGCCGCTTGGCGAGCACGGCCGCGTTCGTCCGCTCGACGTGCTCGGCCCGCTCCCGCTGGTACTCGAGGAAGGCGTCGACCTTGCCGGGATACGTCGAGAGCGTGCCCGCGGTGAGGTCGAGGGTCTGGTCGCAGGTGGCTCCGAGAAACGCCCGGTCGTGCGACACGATCAGGCAGGCCTCCCGGTAGCCGCGAAGGAAGTGCTCGAGGAGGATCTGGGTCCGCAGGTCGAGGAAGTTGGTCGGCTCGTCGAGGAGCAGCAGGTTGGGCTCGTGAAGCAGGAGGGCGGCCAGCTTGACGCGGGTCTGCCAGCCGCCCGAGAGCTCCGCGACCGGCCCGGTCAGCCGCACGCCCTTGATCTCGAAGTCGCCGGCCACCTCGCCGCACTTCCATTCGGGCTGGCCGCTGTCGCGCCGCAGGAAGTCGAGCGCCGACTCCCCCGGCAGAAACGGATCGTGCTGCCGGAGGTAACCGATCCGGAGCCGCGGATGGCGGACGATCTCGCCGGAGTCGAGCTCCTCCTCGCCGAGGATCACGCGGAGCAGGGTGCTCTTTCCGGCCCCGTTGCGGCCGATGAACCCCACCCGACCGTCGTCGGTGATCGTGGCCGAGGCCTCGTCGAGGAGGACCTGGTCGCCATACCGCTTGGAGGCGTTCTTGATATCGAGCAGGACCGCCATTTAGGATTCGCTGGCAGAACCGGGGCCGGAACCGGCCCGAGATGGTACCAGCACTCCCGCGTCACCCAGCAAGGAATTGTTCATGCCCCCCACCTCGCGTCGCGGTTTCCTCGGCAAGACCACCCTCGCGGGAGCCGGCTATTTCGTGGCGGCGGGCAGCCGTCCGGCCCGGAGCGCCTCGGCGAACGAGGAGCTCACCGTCGCCTGCATCGGGGTGGGCGGCAAGGGGGGCAGCGACTCCGACAACGCGGCCCTGTTCGGCCGCGTGATCGCGATCTGCGACGTCGATCGCAACACCCTCGAGAGCAAGGGCAAGGGGGAGAAGTTCAAGGATGCCGCGCGGTTCACCGACTACCGCGAGCTGTTGGCCAAGCACGGCAAGGACATCGACATGTGCACGGTGTCGACGCCCGACCACATGCACGCGCCGGCCACGCTCGAGGCCATGCGGCTGGGCATCTCCTGCTACACGCAGAAGCCGCTGACCCGCACGATCTACGAGGCCCGGCTGCTCACCCAGGTGGCCCAGGAGATGGCCGGCAAGGGTGTGGTCACGCAGATGGGCAACCAGGGCACCGCCCTCGACTCCTCCCGCGAGGCGATCGCCCAGATCAAGTCGGGCGTGCTCGGGCCGCTCAAGGAGGTCTACTGCTGGTCGAATCGTCCCGTCTGGGCGCAGGGCCCCGGCCGCCGGATGAACATGCGGAAGTACCAGACCCAGGCCATGCAGGAGGTCGACGAGCAGGAGGATGCCACGACCACGGCGGAGGAGGTGGCCGACATCGTCGCCGACCTGGTGAAGAAGAAGCAGGCGGAGGTGGCCAAGGCGCTGGAGCGGGTCGACTGGAAGGCCTGGCTGGGCGTGGCCCCGGGCCGGGAGTTCTGGCCGGGGCTCTACCACTCCTTCCAGCACCGCGGCTGGTGGGACTTCGGCACCGGCGCCCTCGGCGACATGGCGTGCCATCAGCTCACGGTGCCGTTCGCCGCCTGCGGCCTGCGGGATCCGATCTCGGTGCAGGCCCGCACCACCGGCCACGACTTCGACAGCTTCCCGGCGAGCTCGATCATCAAGTTCGAGTTTCCGGCGACGGCCGAGCGGCCCGCGATCCCGTTCTGGTGGTACGACCGCAAGGGTAACAAGCCGCCCATGGAGGTCTTTTCGAAGTGGGGCATCGACAAGGT
>JBIIMU010000303.1:0-4000 GCA_044337845.1 Pirellulales bacterium
CTCCTACGCGGCCAGCTTCTTTTCGCCGGTGAAGATGATCGGCACCGTGGGCGAGGATTGGCCGAAGCAGCACACCGCGTTTCTCGAGAAGCGGGGCATCGACACCTCCGGCATCGAGACGATCAGCGGCGGCAAGACGTTCCGCTGGCGGGGACGGTATCTGCCCAACATGAACGACCGCGAGACGCTCGAGGTGCACCTCAACGTGTTCGGCGAGTTCAAGCCGAAGCTGCAGGTGAACCACCGGGACTCGAAGTTCGTGTTCCTCGGCAATGCGTCGCCGGTCACGCAGCTCTCGGTGCTCGACCAGGTGCCCGACGCCAAGCTCACGGTGGCCGACACGATGGACCTCTGGATCAACATCCAGCGGGACGAACTCGAGACGCTCCTCAAGCGGATCGACGGCCTGGTGCTCAACGACTCCGAGGCCAAGCTGCTCGCCGAAGACGAGAACCTCGTGCGAGCCGGCCACAAAGTGCGGGCGATGGGGCCGAAGTTCGTGGTCATCAAGAAGGGCGAGCACGGCGCGATGTTCTTCAGCGAGCACGAGATGTACGTGCTGCCCGCCTATCCGACGTCGCAGGTGCTCGACCCGACGGGCGCGGGCGACTCGTTCGCTGGCGGCATGATGGGCCATCTCGCCAGCAAAGATCGCTTCGATCCGCAGTCGTTGAAGGAAGCCCTCGCGTACGGCGTGGTGACGGCGAGCTACACGGTGGAGGATTTCAGTCTCGACCGCCTGGCATCGATCGACCGCAACGACCTCGACCGCCGCGTCGCCGAGTACCGGCAGATGCTGACGTTCTGAATTCACGCGAAACACCGGCATCCTGCCGGTTTTCGCTTGGGTCAGGCGGGGCGAAGCCGAGGTTCGCCGCGCCTGACCGGCCGCCATCGTGGCGGCCGCACGCGAAACACCGGCATCCTGCCGCCCGACGGGCGGAGGCCCGTCCTCTGGTAGGCGCTTGGGTCAGGCGGGGCGAAGCCGAGGTTCGCCGCGCCTGACCGGCCGCCATCGTGGCGGCCGCACGCGACACACCGGCCTGAACTCGAGCTCGGGGCTGCCCGTGCCCCGGGAGCCGGCGTATGCCGCCAAACGAAGCCAGGATGGCGGAGTGCCGGCGGCATTCGAGTGAGTGGCGGGCACGATGCCCGCCACGAACGTCCGGCGACGGGGCACGGGCAGCCCCGAGCGGCGCGGAAAGCCGGCGGCGGGTCCGCATCGCTCACGCGATTGCGGCTTCCGGAGGCGGAGGCGATTGCGGCTTGCCTGCGCCGCGAACGTCCGGCGACGGGGCACGGGCAGCCCCGAGCGGCGCTCGGCTCCAGCTACTTCGCGTGGCTGTAGGAGTAGTTGCCGGCGATTGCGGCACGGGCGTCGGTCGAGAGGTCGGGATAGAGGGTCGCGAGGCCGTCGTGCACCGCCCGATCGAAGGCCGCGTTGTCCAGCATCCAGTCGACCTTCAGGGCCTCATCCACGCGGGCCATGAAGAACCGGATCCGCAGGCGGATCGCCTCCACGTCGGCATCCGGGCCCAGGGCCTCGCGAAGCCATTCCCGGCGCGTGTCGATGGACGAGGCCGGCCAGTAGCCCACCGCCGCCCCGGGAGCCCGCGGTCCGCACTCGTGGGCCACGATGGCGCGGCTCATGTCCTCGGCGGTGAGTCCGCAGAAGCGGTCGGCGGGGATGCCGTGTTGCCGCTCGAGCTCTTCACGGGTCGGAGAGGACGGGGTGGTGGTCATGGCACGTGCTCCGCACGAAAGGTAGGCTCGTTCATCATGGCAGAGCCGAAGACTGATGCGAAACCGGGCAGGGAGCCGGGGGGCTGGGAGCCGCTCCTGGCCCTGCTGCGGACGTTCCGCGACGACCGCGACTGGAAGCAGTTCCACCATCCCAAGGACCTGGCGGCGGCGATCGCCATCGAGGCCGGGGAACTCCAGGAGCAGTTTCTCTGGAAGACGAATGACGAGGTGGCCGCCGACCTCGCGGCTCCGGCCCGGCGGCGGGCGGTGGTGGACGAGGTGGCCGACGTGCTGATCTGTACGCTGCTCCTGGCAGATTGCCTCGGTATCGACATCGACCGGGCGGTGCGGGAGAAGACGGCCGCCAACGCGAAAAAGTATCCCGTGAGCAAGGCCCGGGGCACGGCCCGGAAGTACACGGAACTCCGGGGCCGCCGGCGAGGCTGAGGCCGGCACCGAAACCGCTCCGTGGTCAGCGCTCATAAGCCTGAAGTCAGCTCGGGGCTGCCGGGGCCCCGGGAGCCGGCGTATGCCGCCAAGTGGAGCCAGGATGGCGAAGCGCCGGCGGCATTCGAGTGAGCGGCGGGCACGATGCCCGCCGCGAACGTCCGGCGACGGGGCCCCGGCAGCCTCGAGCCCCGCGGCAGGCCGGCGGCAGGTCCGCATCGCTTACGCGATTGCGGCTTCCTGAAGTGCAGGCGAGTGCGGCTTGCCACCGCCGCGAACGTCCGGCGACGGGGCCCCGGCAGCCTCGAGCCCCGCGGCAGGCCGGCGGCAGGTCCGCATCGCTTACGCGATTGCGGCTTCCTGAAGTGCAGGCGAGTGCGGCTTGCCACCGCCGCGAACGTCCGGCGACGGGGCCCCGGCAGCCCCGAGCCCCGCAGCGCAAACAGCCATTTCCGGGCGTGTACGACTGTTCAGAAATTCTGCTTGCCCAGGCAGTCGCGAGCCGATAGTATACCCGCGTTCAGTGTTCGGTTCCGCGGCAAATCGCTCGATTCATGGTGGCGAAGCAACCACCCCGACGGCGTGCCGGGAAGCGTGGGAGATGATCGCCATGGTGACGGCAGTCGCTGGAGTGAACGGTCGGATGGGCAAGAAAGACGACAAAGACAAGGATCGCGAGAAGGAGTCCCGCGAAACCAAGCTCGAGAAGGGGGCGAAGAAGGGGGCCAAGCCCCTGCCGTCGTTCCTCGACGAGAACCCGAACCTGCGAAACACGCTCGCGCAGATCGAGAAGGAGTTCGGCGAGGGCTCGATCATGCCGCTGGGCGCCGATGCCCAGAGGCCCATCGAGGGAATCTCCTCGGGCAGCCTGTCGGTCGATCTCGCCCTCGGTGGCAAGGGCTTTCCGCGTGGTCGCATCATCGAGATCTATGGCCCCGAGTCGAGCGGAAAGACCACGCTTGCGCTGCATGCGGTGGCCACAGCCCAGAAGACCGGCGGCGTCGCGGCCTTCATCGACGCCGAGCACGCCCTCGATCCGAGCTGGGCGAAGAAGATCGGCATCTCGCTGGAGCGGATGCTGGTCAGTCAGCCGACCAGCGGCGAGGAGGCGCTGCAGATCGCCGAACTGCTCATCAAGAGCAACTCGGTCGACATCATCGTGGTCGACTCGGTGGCCGCGCTCGTGCCCCAGAAGGAACTCGATGGCGAGATGGGGGATTCGATCGTGGGCGTGCAGGCGCGGCTCATGAGCCAGGCCATGCGGAAGCTCACGGGGGCCATCGCCAAGAGCAAGACGACGGTGATCTTCATCAACCAGATCCGTGAGAAGATCGGCGTGATGTTCGGCAGCCCCGAGACCACTCCCGGTGGCAAGGCGCTCAAGTTCTACGCCTCGTGCCGGGTGGACGTCCGCCGGATCGGGACGCTCAAGGACGGCGAGGAGGTGGTGGGCCAGCGGGTCAAGGTGAAGATCGTGAAGAACAAGGTGGCGCCGCCGTTCCGGGTCGCCGAGTTCGACATGATGCACGCCGACGGCATCAGCGTGGAGGGCGACATCCTCGACCTGGCGATCGCCGCCAAGCTCGTCGACAAGACGGGAACCTGGCTGCGATATGGCGAGACGCACCTCGGCCAAGGCCGCGAGAAGGCCCGGCAGTTTCTCAAGGACAATCCCAGCGTGGCGGCGGACCTGCGCGAGAAGATCCTCGCTGCCAAGGACACCGTGGTGACGGTGGCGAGCGACGGCGGCGGCGGCGGCGAGTGATCGTCGCGCTGCCACCAGCATGACCTTTCCCCACCCGCCCACGGG
>JBIIMU010000304.1:0-3990 GCA_044337845.1 Pirellulales bacterium
TCGTGGCCCTGGGCTCGGGATCGCACCTCGTCGAGCTCGGCGGCGAGGTGCGGGCGTGGGGCACGCGGTCCGACGGCGGATCCTGGCGGGTGGCGATGCGGTCGGCCGATGCCGCCGGGGCCGACCGCGGGCTCGTGGACCTCGCCGCCGGCATGGCCCTCGCCACGAGCACGATCCGCCCTGGCGGCGGCGCGATCGATCCCCGGTCCGGCCAGCGCGTCGAGCGGCGCATCCGGTCGGCGACGGCGCTGGCCGAATCGTGCGCCGAGGCCGACGCGTGGGCCGTGGCCGCGCTCGTCCTCGACCTCGACACCGACGACCGCGGGTTCGTCAGCGTGCCGCCGGCACCATCCACGAGAGCGGACCGGACTGGAGCCAGACGAGCAGCCCCATCAGCACCGCCAGGGCCAGCGAGTGCGGAAACACCCGCCGGAGAATCGCTCCTTCCCCGCGCTGCGTCCCCGTCGCCGTGGCCGAGACGACGATGCTCTGGGCGTCGATCATCTTTCCCATCACGCCGCCGGTGCTGTTGGCGGTGCAGATCAGGAGCGGATCGAGCCCGAGTTGCTCGGCCGTCACCCGCTGGAGGCTGCCGAACATCGCATTGCTCGACGTGTCGGACCCGGTGAGCGCCACGCCGAGCCAGCCGAGAAGGGGGGCGAAGAAGGCGTAGGCGGAGCCGGTCGCCGTGAGGGCCAGGCCGAGCGTGACGTCGGTGCCCGAATACCTCGTGACGAAGGCGAGCGCCAGCATCGCCGCGATCGTGACGAGCGAGTCGGCAAGGCCCAGGACCGTCGTGCCCGCGATCACGGCGGCCCGCCGCCAGCCCACACCGAGCCAGGGAACCGACACGAGCGCCGCGACGAAGATGCCCGTCCCCGCTGCGGAGAGCCAGTTGAAGCGATAGACGGCCGTCTCGATCTCCGGCCGCTCCCGGGTCGCGGGCGGCACCTTCGCGACCCGGCCATCGAGGCGGGGCACCGCGATCTCCGGCGCCACGACCGCCCGATCGAGGATCGGCCCGTCGCCGCGGCCCTCGAGCACCGCCCTCGCCGGCGGCAGCCCCCAGGCGAACACGGCCGCGGAGAGCAGCGCCCAGGGCATCCACGCCCAGGCGATCCGGGCCGGAGAATCCCACGCCTCGCCGCCCGACGGCTCCGACCAGCCACCACCATGCCGCCATTCGCGGCCGGGCTTCCAGACTCGCAGAAACACCGCCAGCACCACCAGGCTCGCCACGCCACCGACCACGTCCACGAGCGCGGCGCCGACGAACGTGGCCATCGCATACTGCACCGCGGCGAACGTGCCGCCGCAGACGAGCACGGCCGGCCAGACGCCGACGAGCCCGCGCCAGCCCGCCATCATCCAGACCATCCAGGCCGGCACGATGAGCGAGAACAACGGCAGCTGATGGCCCGCCATCGCCGAGATCGCCCGCTCGTCGAGGCCGGTCACCTTGGCGAGCGTGACGATCGGCGTGCCCAGGGCGCCGAAGGCCACCGGTGCCGTGTTGGCGACCAGCGCCAGGCAGGCCGCCTCGAGGGCGGGGAATCCCGCGCCCACCATCAGGGCGGCCGAGATCGCGACGGGAGCCCCGAATCCGGCCGCTCCCTCGAGGAACGCGCCGAACGAGAAGGCGATGAGCAGGGCCTGGATCCGATGGTCGGCCGAGAGCGCGGTGACCGACCGCTTCATGACCTCGAGGGCCCCGGCCTCGACGCACAGCCGGTAGAGAAACATCGCGGCGACGATGATCCAGCCGATCGGAAACAGCCCGAACAGCGCCCCGTTCAGGGCCGCGGCCACCGCCGCGTCGACGGGCATGCCGAACACGCCCACGGCGATCGCCAGCGCCGCGAGCAGCCCCGCCACCGCCGCCCGCCTGCCCGACCAGCCGGCGAACGCCAGCAGCCCGAGCAGCACCCCGAGCGGCACCGCCGCGATCACCGTGGAGAGCCACGGCGATCCGAGCGGATCGTAGGAGTGCTCCCAGACCATGCAGGTGAAACCGTGGCTGGGGTGGCTACTTCATCGACTTCAGGAACGCGATCACGTCGAGGAACTCGTTGGGCGAGAGTGTCGCCGCGAGGCCCTCGGGCATGCTGCTCTGCTTGAGCTGCGTCCGTTCGTCGATCTCCGCGACGGCGATCTTCTTGGGCTCCTTGCCATCGAAGATCGTGACGTGCTCGGGCGTCTCGCTCACCAGCAGGCCGACGATGCTGCGGCCGTCGTCGGTGAGAATCGACGTGGAGAGATACTTCTCGGCCACCTCCGCGTTGGGATCGATGATCGACTCGACGAGTTTGTAGGACGAGAGCCGCTTGGCGACGCCGTTGATCTCGGGCCCGAACTCGGAGCCCTCCGAGCCGTACTTGTGGCAGGCGGTGCACACGCGGCGGAACACGACCTTGCCGTTGTCGCGGCTGCCCCCCTTCATGTCGGCGAGCGCCTGCATCGCCTTGTTGCGGGCCTCCTCGGGCTGCGGCTCCTTGCTCGTGAGGATGCCGAGGAAGGGCAGGATCTCCTGCGCCTTCTTCTCGAGGCCGAGCACGCTGTCGATGATCCGGGCGGCCGGCGACCCTGCCTTCACGAACTGACCCGCGTCGTGCAGCTTCCGCCACACGGGGACGTTCGCCGCGAGGGCGGCGTCGCAGGTGTAGTCGACGTAGCGGTCCGCCGGGGTGACGTCCGCGGCCGCCACGACGGCCCGCATCGCGTCGAGCGTGGGCAGGAAGCTCAGCCCCCGCACGGCCTCGCACCGCACGCGGGGATGCGGGTCGACGGCCTGCACCGCCAGCAAGGCGGCGGCCCCGGGCACGCGGTCGCGCTCGTCGGCGAGCACCCGCGTGGCCGCCGCCCGGGCATCGGGCGTGGGGGCCTTGAGCAGCGTGCTCAGCAGCCCCTGCTCGACCGCA
Organism: Pirellulales bacterium; assembly: GCA_044337845.1. GTDB lineage: Bacteria > Planctomycetota > Planctomycetia > Pirellulales > UBA1268 > QWPN01. The sequence goes on from JBIIMU010000304.1 coordinate 2,919, forward strand.
TGGAAGCTCTGCTGCAGCCAGAGCACCTCGGTCCTCAGGCGGTCGGCGACGTCCGCCGGCAGCGACGACGCCTCGAGGCCGGCCAGCCACTCGGCCGCCGCCGCGAGCACCTCCGCCTGCGGCCGGGCCTGGAGATCGGCTCGGGCCCGGTAGCGGGTCCGCCACTCGGGAGCCTTCAGCTGCTCGAGCACGTCGCGGGTCGAGCGGCCGAACTGCGTGTCCGGCTCGAGCAGCGGCTTCTCGGTGTAGACGAGCCGGTAGATCCGCCCCTTCACGTGGTCGCGGTTGGGATCCCGCTGGCTGTACTGCATGTGGCCGATCAGCGGATTGGCCCAGTCGCCGAACCACAGGGCGCCGTCGGGGCCGATCTGCGGGTCGACCGGCCGGAAGTGCTTGTCGGAGCTCTTGAGCAGGTCGAACGCCGTCTTCGGGTCGGCCGGATCGTGCCTCACCCGCTCGCCCTTGTAGCCCGCCCCGTCGTCGGAAATCTTCCAGCGGGGCATGCCGTTCATGTTGATCACGCAGGCGTAGATGAACTGGTCCTGCACGTCGGTCGGGAACTGCCGGGTGCGGAGGTACTCGCTGCCGACGACGGGCCGCATGCTCTCGGTGGGGAACACGGCGTTCATGCCCTTGCGGCCGCTGTACCTCCTGCCCGACAGGGGCGTGTCCCAGTGCTGCGAGGCGCCGGTGCCGTCGCCGCAGATGCCCTGGCCCCACTCGTTGAACACGTAGCACCACGGGTTGCCGTAGCCCGGGGTGACGAAGTGGCTGATCCGCCACGTCCGCGGGTCGAGCACGTAGGCCCCCGACGAGCCGAAGTTGCGGAACGGCCCCCAGGGCGTCTCGAGGGCCGTGCTCATCGCCACGCCTTCGAGCATGTGGAGCAGGCCGCCCGGGCTGGCCTCGAAGGCGCCCGCCGTGTGGTGCGTGTCCTCGGTCGCGAAACCGTCGAGCACGTGCACCACCACGTCGGCCTTGTCGTCGCCGTCGGTGTCCTTCAGCCAGAGCATCCGCGGCTGGTCCATCACGAGCACGCCGCCGTCGAAGAACTGGAATCCGGTCGGGCAGT
>JBIIMU010000305.1:0-3969 GCA_044337845.1 Pirellulales bacterium
GTGCTCGCGTGGCATCCGCTCTGGGAGCGGGCAGCGGTCTTCTTCGAGCGACCGCTGGAGATGGCCGCAGTGGTCGGCGCGGTGATCGGCCTGACGGGCGCCACGCTCTGGGTATGGCATCGCGTGCGGCGTTTTCCCGGGGGTTGAGTCGGGTTTCGGCGGTCTTGCCCCCCCTGCCCCGGCTGCCTACGATCCCGCCCGCTTCGGAGGAGCCGTGGTGCCGTCGTCCAATCGTTTCGCGTGGCGTCGTCCGCTGGCCGTGCTCATGGCGGCGGTCGCCGGCGGCTGCGCGAGCAATCCGTTCACGAAGACGGCGGTGGCCCCACCGAGCCTCGAACCCCCGCCAGGGGTCGCCGCTCCCGCCCACACGCTGCCGCAGGTGTCGGCATCGACCCTGCCGCCGTCCTACGCGGACGTCGACGGCCGGCAACTCGAGACGGCGCTGGTGCGGAGCCGCCAGGAGTCGCAGGTGATGCAGGACGAGATCGCGGCGCTCCGCGACCAGCTGGCCAGCACGTCGTCGCAGCTCGCCCAGGTGCGGGCGGCCGGCCTGCCGCCGGGCGCCGACAAGCCGCCGCGGGTCGGCAACGACGGCGGCGTGCCCGCGACGCCCGTCGTGATGCAGTCGGCGATGACGCAGCTGAAGCTGCCCGATCTGCAGCCGCGGTTCGACGGCGCCGTGATCCGGCTCGACGTCCCTGCCGACCGGCTGTTCGATGGCGGCACGGCCAACCTCCTGCCGGAGGGAGCGGCGGTGCTCACCCAGGTGGCGGCCGAGCTGGAACGCGTCTATCCGGGCCACTTCATCGGCATCGAGGGACACGTCGACACGGAGCCGCTCCAGAACGCCTCGTGGGCGTCGCCCCATCAGCTGACCGCCGCCCGGGCCGCGGCCGTGTTCGACTTCCTCACCACGCGGACGTCGATGCACGAGGCGCAGCTCTTCCTGGTCGCCCACGGCGCCAACCACCCGCTCGTGTCGAATGCGACCGCGGCGGGCCGCGCCCGCAACCGGCGGGTGGAACTCGTGATCTATCCCGACCGGGCGGCGGTCGACGTGGCGGCGAAGTGACCGGCCCCCGGCCGCTTGCTACACTCCGCCCCATGGTGACGATCGTCGACTACGGCAGCGGCAACCTGCGGAGCGTGCAGAAGGCCTTCGAGAAGCTCGGCACGGCCGCCACGATCACCGACGATCCCCAGGTGGTGGCGGAGTCGGAGCGGCTGGTGCTTCCCGGCGTGGGTGCGTTCGGAGACGCCATGCGGGCGCTCCGCGACCGCGGTCTCGTGGAACCGATCGTGGCGCACGTCCGCGCCGACAAGCCGTTCTTCGGCATCTGCATGGGGCTGCAGCTGCTGTTCGAGACCGGCCTCGAAGGGGGGCGGCACGACGGGCTCGGCCTGCTGGCCGGCGAGGTGGTGCGGTTCGATCTGCCCGCCGGCCTCAAGGTCCCGCACATGGGCTGGAACACGGTGCGGTGGCGCGACGCCGCGACCGCCGGCGGGGACGACTGGTACTACTTCGTCCACTCGTACCACGCTCAGCCGAGCGACGGGGGCGTGGTCGCGGCCGTGACCGACTACGGCGGCGAGTTCGTCTCGGCGGTGTCGCGGGGCCGGCTGTTCGCCACCCAGTTCCACCCCGAGAAGAGCCAGGCCACGGGGCTCGGGCTGCTGGCGTCGTTCGTCGGCCGCGGCTGATCAACGGAAGGGCACACGATGGAACTCTGGCCGGCGATCGATCTGCGGGGCGGCAACTGCGTGCGGCTGCTGCAGGGCGACTACGCGCGGGAGACGGTCTTCGGCCACGATCCGGTCGCGATGGTGGGGCGGTTTCTCGCCGGTGGTGCGCGGCGACTGCACATCGTCGATCTCGACGGCGCCAAGGCCGGGCAGGCCGTGCAGGCCGGACTCGTGCGCCGGATGGCCGCGGCGGCCGGCATCCCCTGCCAGGTCGGCGGGGGCATTCGCACGGACGAGGCCGCGGCCGCCTACCTGCAGGCCGGGCTGAGCCGGGTGATCCTCGGGAGCGTGGCGGTCGAGGACCCGGACCTCCTCGAGCGGCTGGCCCTCGCGCATCCGGGCCGCATCGTGCTCGGGCTCGACGCCCGGGACGGCCGGGTGGCGGTCCGCGGCTGGGTCGACACGAGCCCGCTGCGTGCCGTCGACGTGGCCCGGCGGCATGCCGGTCTGCCGCTGGCGGCGATCGTCTACACCGACATCGCCACCGACGGCACCCTCGCCGGTCCGAACCTGGCGGCGCTCGCCGAGATGCTCGAGGTCTCCACGGCGCCGCTGATCGCCTCGGGAGGCATCGCGACGCTCGACGACATCCGCCGGGTCGCGGCCCTGGGATGCGCCGGCTGCATCGTCGGCCGGGCCCTCTACGACGAGGCCTTCACCCTGCCCGACGCGATCGCCGCCGCCGGCGATGCATGAGCCCCCCGCGGGCCGGCGGCACATTCTTCCCCGGTTTCCCCGGCGCGGGCGTCGGCCGGGTTTTTCCCCCGGTTTCCGCGGGAACTCTCAACCCCGCAGCCCGGCCGGGCCGACCGTACGGGTGACTCGTTTGCCGGGCCCGGTTTCCCGCCCCTACCATCGACTCCCATGGCCACCGACGTACGCATCAAGGAGCAGCTGCCGGAACTCACCCGGCGGATCGTCGAGACGTACCAGGACGTCCCCACGATCCACTACCTCGGGCACTGCCCGCTCCCGAACTACGAGGCGATCGTCTCGGCCTGCGAGGATCTCAAGGAGATCCTCTACCCGGGATACCGGCGCCGCGAGAACCTGCACCTCGGCAACGTCACCTACCACGTCGGCGACCTGGTCGACGGCCTGCACGACAAGCTGACGACGCAGATCGGCCGCGCGCTGCGACACGCGATCTCCGCCCAGCGGACGGCCGCCGAGCACGGAGTCGATCTTCCCGTCGCCTCCGAGGCGGCGCGGCACTGCACCGAGGAGGGCGACTTCGAGGCGCTCGGCCAGGCGAAGGCCGTCGAGTTCCTGGAGCAGATTCCGGACCTGCGGCGGGTGCTCGCCACCGACGTGCAGGCGGCGTTTGACGGCGACCCCGCGGTGCGGACGCTCGACGAGATCATCTTCTGCTACCCGGGCCTCGAGGCGGTGACGATCCACCGGCTCGCACACCTGCTGCACCGTCTGGACGTGCCGCTGATCCCGCGAATGATGGCCGAGTGGTCGCACGCCCGCACCGGCATCGACATCCATCCGGGCGCCACCATCGGCGACCACTTCTTCATCGACCACGGCACCGGCGTGGTGATCGGCGAGACGTGCGAGATCGGCAGCCACGTGAAGATCTACCAGGGCGTGACGCTGGGGGCCCTCTCGTTCCAGACCGACGCCGAGGGCCATCTCGTGCGTGGCACCAAGCGGCATCCGACGATCGAGGACCGGGTGGTGATCTACGCCAACGCCACCGTGCTCGGCGGCGCGACCCGGATCGGCCATGATTCGGTCATCGGCTCGAACGTCTGGCTGACGCGGTCGGTCGATCCGCACACCACGGTGGTGCTCGAGAAGCCGAAGCTCCGCATGCGCGGCGAGGTGCCCGAGCAGGGCATCGACTGGCAGATCTAATTGGAGCGCCCGCGGGGCCATCCCTGGCCCCCGCGGGCTTGGCCCGTCGATGGTGAAGCGCGAGGTTCACCATGCCGGGCGTCGGCCGGCGTCCAGCCGGCCGTTCAGCCGCCGAAGGCCCGGAGGGATTCGGCTCACCAACGGGCTGCTCACTCCTGCCGGAAGCACTGCGGACGAGCGGGTGGATCGGGGGCACGCGCAGCCGCCGGTGCACTTTGCGCCTCACGCGTGGCGCGGGGTTCTATCGGGGCATTCCGTAGCAAAGTCCGCCGGCGGCGAGCATGTCCCCGTCCGCCCGCGGCGCACTCCCGCCCCGGCATGACGCCCGGCGACGGGGCACGGGCGGCCCCGAGCCACCGT
>JBIIMU010000306.1:0-3967 GCA_044337845.1 Pirellulales bacterium
GTCACCTTCTGGGGCAGCCTCGTGGCCTTCGGCAAGCTCGAGGAGCTGCCGGCCTTCAAACGGGCCTGGACCGACCCGCGGCGGCACGGGATCAACCTCGGCCTCGCGGTCCTCACCCTGCTCGCCATCTGGGGCCTCGTGGCGCATCCCACGTGGATCACGCTCTACCTGCTGCTGCTCGTGCTCGGCAGCCTGCTCGGCATCACGCTCACGATGCCGATCGGCGGCGCCGACATGCCGGTGGTGATCTGCCTCCTCAACAGCTACTCGGGCCTCGCGGCCGCCGCGGCCGGCTTCGTGATCGACAACTCGGTGCTCGTGATCGCCGGGTCGCTCGTGGGCGCGTCGGGGCTGATCCTCACGGCCATCATGTGCCAGGCCATGAACAGGTCGCTCGTCGGCGTGCTCTTCGGCGGCCTCGGCACGACCACCGCGGCCAACGCCGACGACGTCTACGCGGGGAAGGTGAAGAGCGCCAGCGCCGAGGAGATCGCCATGGTGCTCGAGGGGGCCGACCGCGTCGTGATCGTGCCGGGCTACGGCCTCGCCGTCGCCCAGGCCCAGCACGCCGTCCGCGAACTGGCCACCGCCCTCGAGAAGCGCGGCACCACCGTCGAGTACGCGATCCACCCCGTGGCCGGCCGCATGCCGGGCCACATGAACGTGCTCCTCGCCGAGGCCGACATCCCCTACGAGAAGCTCCGCGAGATGGACGACATCAATCCCACCTTCCCCGAGACCGACGTGGCGATCGTGATCGGGGCCAACGACGTGGTCAACCCGGCGGCCCGCACCGATCCGCAGAGCCCGATCGCGGGGATGCCGATCCTCGACGTCGACAAGGCGAAGACGGTGGTGGTGGTGAAGCGGTCGCTGTCGCCGGGCTTCGCCGGCATCCCCAATCCGCTGTTCGCCGCCGACAACACGCTGATGTACTTCGCCGACGGCAAGAAGGCGATCCTCGATCTCACGGCGGCGCTGCAGCGGGGCTGACCATGGCCCCTGGTCAGAAAGCCGCCATCGCGTGAGCGATGCGGACCTGCGGCCGGCTCGCCTGACGGCTCCAGGAAGCCGCCATCGCGTGAGCGATGCGGACCGCACGCCGCGCGGCTCACGCGCGGCCGAACGATCGCTCCGTGGCCTCCCAGACGGTGCAGCTCGGCTCGTAGCCGAGCTCGCGCCGGGCGGCCGTGATGTCGAACCAGTGGTCGGTCGCCATCTCCTCCGCCAGGAACCTCGTCAGCGGCGGGTCGGATCGCAGGCCGAGGCCTTTCCAGGCGGTCTCGGCGACCGTCGCCAGCGTGACCGCCGTGGCGAGCGGCAGGCGGCGGCGGACCGGCGGCAGGCCGTGGAGCGCGAGCACGCGGTCGATCCACTCCCAGAGCGGCACGGGCGTGCCCTGGCTGATGAAGTAGGCCCGCCCGCCCGCCGAGGGCCGCGTGGCGAGGGCCTCGGCGGCGCGGAGGTGCGCCGCCACGCAGTCGTCGATGAACGTGAGGTCGACGAGGTTCTTCCCGGCCCCCACCCTCACCAGCCGGCCGGCCCGGGCCCGCGTCAGGATCGTGGGCACGAGATTGGTGTCGCCCGGGCCGAAGATCAGGTGCGGCCGCAGGGCGATCGTTCCGAGCTCGCCGCCGTGCGCGGCGAGCACGGCCCGCTCCGCGGCGGCCTTCGTCTCGGGATACAGCGCGCGGTACACGGGGGGATAGGGCTGCGATTCGTCGACGCCTCGGAGGTCGTGGTCCGCGGCGACCACGCTCGGGGAACTCGTGAACACGAGCCTGCCGACCCCCGCGGCGCGGGCGGCCGCGATCACCGCGTCGGTCGCGACGACGTTGCCGCGGACGAACGCCTCGCGCGGCCCCCACATCTTCACGTGTGCCGCGGTGTGAAACACGCAGTCCACGCCCGCGAACGTCTCCGCCAGCCGGGAGCGGGCGTCGGCGGCCGTGAGATCGCAGACCACGCTGCGGATCCCCAGGCCCACGGCCCGCGGGTTCGGCCGACGGCCGACGGCGATCACGTCGTGGCCGTCGGCATGGAGCCGCGCGCCGAGGGCGCCTCCCACGAAGCCGCCCCCGCCCGTGACGACCGCCCTCATGCCGGCGCCTCGGCGCCCCATCGGCCGCCGTCGACTTCGACGGGCGTCTGCGTGGCCGCCCACGCGGCGAGCCGGTCGCGGAAGATCTTGGCGTTGTGCCGGGCATCGACCGGAAACGACTCGTGAAAATAGAAGCTGGTGATCGCGGCCGTGACCGGGTCGTCGGCGCCGAGCGCGCGGAGCTCCGCCGCCAGCCGCCGGCGGGCATCGGCCCCGGGCCGTCGCGACAGCGGCTCGACCGCCAGCGCCGGCCGGCCGTCCACGGCGATCAGCGCGGTGCGGCGCACCTCGGGATGACGATTGAAGACGTTCTCCACCGGCACGCTGTGGTGGACGCGGTCGGGCGTCGTCACGACGTGGGCTTTCCGCCCGCAGAACCAGAGGCGTCCCGCGCCGTCGAGGTAGCCCATGTCGCCCATCCGGTGCCACACGCGGCCCGACTCGAGGATCTTGCTGGCCGCATTCGCCTCCGGACGGGCGAGGTACTCGCGGCTCACCGTGCCGCCGCTGACCACGATCTCGCCGATCGTCCGCTCGGGGCAGTCGACGAGCGTCGCCCCGGCCGGATCATCGACCGGCTGCACCACCCGGAGCGACACGCCCTCGATCGCCTGGCCGACGGGCGTGCCCTGCTCGCCGGTGAGGGCGGCGATCGGCGTGAGCCCGCGGAGATCGGCCGCTGCCGCGAGCGTGACCGGCAGGGCCTCGGTGGCACCGTAGGGCGTGAAGCTCTCCGCCTGGGGGCAGGCGTTGCGAACCAGTTCGATGGTGGCCGGCGACACCGGCGCTCCCGCCATGAACACCCGCCGCAGGTTCGGCAGCGAGGTGCCCGTCCGCCGGCAGTAGTCGGCGAGCTTGGTCCAGAGCGCGGGCGACCCGAACGACGTTTGGTTGCCGAGGTCGCGCATCACGCGGATGATCTGCGCCGGCACGAGCGACAGCGGCCGGCTGGGGTCGAGCGGCGGGAAGATGCTGCCCACCCCGAGCGCCGCCGTGAACAGGCTGAACACGGGCAGCAGCGGCAGGTCCTGCTCGCCGCCGCGGAAGCCGAACTGGCCGCGGAACACGGCGAGCTGCTCCGTCAGCATGCGGTTGGTGAACACCACGCCCTTCGGCCTGCCGGTGGCCCCGGACGTGAAGGCGACGAGGGCGGGATCGTCGGCCTGCCGCGACACGGGCTCGGGGCGGGCGGCCACGGGCCGCCGCAGCCGCCGCAGCGGCGTGGCTCCGAACAGCGAGACGCGGCCCGCGACGACGCAGAACCGCAGCGAGCGGAAGACGTCGGCCGCCTTGAGCCGCAGGAGGTGCGCCCGGGGCACGCCGATGAAGCCGGTCGGCGCGGCCTCCCGCATGCAGGCGACGACGGCGTCGACTCCCATGCCCGGATCGATAAACACGGGCACGGCCCCGCGCCCCATCACCGCGTAGCTCAGCGCCAGGAAGTCGACGCCCGGCCTGACGAGCATGATCACCCGCTCGGCGGCCCGCAGCCCGGCCTCGGTGAGACCGCGCTCGTAGGCGTCGATGCGGGCGGCGAGCGCCGCGAAGTCGATCGCGTCGTAGTGGGGCCGCCGGCTCCAGCGCGGAAACGACACCTTCGTGACCGCCGACACCCAGGGCGCCGCGGCGGCCGCCGCCTGGAGGGAGCCGTAGAGGCCGCTCCCCGCAGCGGGCCGCGATCCGGCCGGCGCGGAGTGCTCGGCGACGGACGCCGGCCGCGGCGTCACTGCCGGCGCGGCGGCCGCGACCGGCACGAGCGGCCGCAGGAAGTCGTGAACCGCGGCGGTCGATTCGCTGGCGGCGTCCTCGAGCACGAGGTGCGAGGCGTCCGGGATGCGGACAATGTCGGCCCCGGGAAACCGCGCG
>JBIIMU010000307.1:0-3959 GCA_044337845.1 Pirellulales bacterium
GCCACGAGGCCCCAGATGGCGAGCAGGGTGAGGACCGCAAGGCCGAGGTTGATCCCGTGCCGCCGCGGGTCGGTCCAGGCCCGTTTGAAGGCCGGCAGCTCCTCGAGCTTGCCGAACGCCACGAGGCTTCCCCAGAAGGTGACCGCCCCGATCAGCCCCGTGAGCGCGGTGGCGATCGCGAACTGGGTCCAGGGGGCGAGCTGCGCTCCCGCCCAGGCGGCCGAGGCGGCGCGGTCCGCGCCGGTCTGCAGGGCCCGGAGCTGCATGTTCCAGAGTTCGGCTCCTGCCACCAGGGCCGAGGAGGCGCCGCCGAAGCCGTTGAGCAGGGCCACCATCTGCGGCATGCCGGTCATCGGATACTTCACCGCGAGCACGGCCCCGATCACGCTGCCGATCACCGCCGCGATGCCGAGCAGCACCAGGGGCATCGGGCCCCGGCTCGTCAGGCTGGCGAGCACGTCCTTCTCGAAGCAGGCGGCGACCAGGGCGAGCGCCATGCCGGCGGCGCCCAGGTAGTTGCCCCGCACGGCCGTTCGCGGGCCGGTCATGAGCTTGAAGGCCACGATGAACAGCATCGAGGCCGCGAGGTACGCGAGGTTGATCCAGGCCTGGGGCGACATCGGGGCTCCGTGGCTCACTTCTTCTTGGGGTTGAACATCGCGAGCATGCGGTGCGTGACCACGAAGCCCCCGACCACGTTGATCATCGCGAGCACCAGGGCGAGCAGGCCGACGAGCGTGCCGAAGCTGGTCGCCATCGCTCCGGCCACCACGATGGCCCCCACGGCGGTGATGCCCGAGATCGCGTTGGAGCCGCTGGTCAGCGGCGTGTGGAGCCGCTGGGGCACCTTGGTGATCACCTCGAAACCCACCCACATGGCCAGCAGGAACACGGTGAGCAGCCGGATGAATCGGGCGGCGGCGTCTTCCGCGGCGACCGCGTCGGCGAGCAGCGGAACGAGAAGCAGGGCGTGCATGCGGGGTGTGCTCCCGGTGGCGGGGCGGTCAGGAGGGGATGGACTCGAGCGGCGGCAGGCCGGCCCGTTCCCGGACCTTCGGGTGCACGAGCTGGCCGCCGCGGGCGACGAGGGTTTCGCGGCCGATCTCGTCGTCGGCTGCCACGTCGGGGAAGCCGGCCTTCACGAGGTGGGCGAGGAACGTGACGACGTTCCTGGAGTAGAGCTGACTGGTGTGGAACGCCGCCTCGGCAGGCAGGTTCGTGGGGCCGAGGATGGTGACGCCGCCGACGACCACCGTCTCGTCGGGCCGCGAGCCCTCGCAGTTGCCCCCGCGTTCGGCCGCCAGATCGACCACCACGCTGCCCGGCCGCATCCGCGCGACCATGTCGGCCGTCACCAGGACCGGCGCCTTCTGGCCCGGAATCAGGGCGGTGCAGATCACGACGTCGGACTCGGCGACCACCCTGCCGAGCAGTTCCCGCTGCCGGGCGTAGAACTCCTCGCCCATCGCCTTGGCGTAGCCCCCGGCGGCCTCGCTGCCGCCGGTCTCGAGGGGCAGCTCCACGAACTTGGCCCCCAGGCTCTGCACCTGCTCCTTCACGGCGGGCCGCACGTCGTAGCCGCTCACCTGGGCGCCGAGCCGCTTGGCGGTGGCGATGGCCTGCAGGCCGGCGACGCCCGCACCGAGCACGAGCACCTTGGCCGGGGTGAGCGTGCCGGCGGCGGTCGTCATCATCGGCAGGATGCGGGGCAGCGCCGCGGCCGCCACGATCACGGCGCGGTAGCCGGCGATGTTGGCCTGACTGGAGAGCACGTCCATGCTCTGGGCCCGCGTCGTCCGGGGAACGAGTTCGAGCGCGTAGAGCGTGAGTCCCCGGTCCGCGGCGGCGCGGCAGACCTCCGGCGATGAGAGCGGATCGCAGAGCGCCACCACCGCGGCGTGGGGGCGGAGGCGGTCGCAGTCGGCCGGCCAGCGGTCGCCGGCGGCTCCGCAGGCCCGCACCGCCAGCACGCAGTCGGCGGCGAGAGCCTGCTCCCGGGAGACGATCGCGGCCCCCGCCGACCGGTAGTCGTCGTCCCCGAAGCCGGCGGCCGCTCCGGCGGCCGACTCGACGGCCACGTCGAGTCCGAGCTTCACCAGGGCCCCGACACCCGCCGGCACCACCGCCACGCGGCGTTCCCCGGGGACGGTCTCCTTGAGGACTGCGACCTGCATGCGAAATCCTGCGGCGGTCGAGGGATCGAACGGCCCGATTCTCCCCTCGCGGCCGCGCCGCGTCCACGCCGTCGCCCGGCGGAGGCCGGGCGAAACCACCGCGAATCCCCGCGTGCCGCGGGCATCGCTTGCCCGACACCGGGGCCATTGTTAGGCTCCGCGATCCGGCTCCACGCCCGAAATCCGGCCGCAGCGGCCGCACCCCCGGCTGCCCGGATCCCTCGGGCCGCCGTCGGGTTCGTGGGTCCGCGGCCCGCCTGCTTTCGAGTGTCCTTGGTGCCGAGTCTGGTTCAGTTCCTGGTTCCCCAACGATCGAGCGACAGATGAAGACGTTCATGGCCAAGCCCGGTGAGGTCGAGCAGCGGTGGTGGGTCGTCGACGCGAGCGGCCGTCGCGTCGGGCGGCTCGCCTCCGACATCGCCATGGTGCTGATGGGCAAGCATCGCCCGACCTACACCCCGCACGTCGACACGGGCGATCACGTGGTCGTCATCAACGCCGACAAGGTCGAGTTCAGCGGCAAGAAGTGGCAGCAGAAGATCTACCGCTGGTACACGGGCTATCAGGGCCTCAAGACCGAGACCGCCGAGCATCGCCGGGATCGTCGGCCGGAGCTGATCGTGGAGGAGGCCGTGCGGCGGATGCTCCCCAAGACCCGTCTCGGTCGGAAGATGCTCGACAAGCTGAAGGTCTACGCCGGCAGCGAGCATCCGCACCAGCCGCAGCGGCCGGAGCCGATGGAACTGGGTGCCTGAGCCACGCCGCGGCCGGCGAGATCCGCATGCCGCACACGTTTCGAACACACATCCTGAACAATCGATACTGGAGAGCACGATGACGGTCGAGCAGGGAGTCACGGCGACGCGGCGCGGAGACGAGATCATCGCCACGGGCCGGCGGAAGACGGCCGTGGCCCGGGTTCGCCTGTGGCCGGGCAAGGGCGAGATCACGATCAACGGCCGCGATCTCGAGGCCTACTTTCCCGCGATCAAGGACCGCGCGCTCGTCTCCGGGGCGCTCGAGCAGGTTGGCAAGCGTGACCAGGTGAAGGTGTCGATTCGCGTGGACGGCGGCGGGCCCACGGGCCAGGCCGGCGCCTGCCGGCTGGGCATCGCCCGCGCCCTCAAGGTGTTCGACTCCGAACTCGCCGAACCGCTCCGCCAGGGCGGCCTCCTCACCCGGGACGGCCGGATGAAGGAGCGGAAGAAGTACGGCCTGCGGGGTGCCCGCCGCGGCACGCAGTTCTCGAAGCGCTGACGTCTTCGCGAGCTGGGTCGCCTGCTGGGTCGTCGGCTTGATCGCCGGGAGGATGGCCGGCTGGATCACTGGCGGCCTCGCTGCGTGGCCGGCCCGGTGGGCCCTGAGCCAGCCGGTCGCCGCCGGAGCATCCGGCACGACCCGCGCGGTCGGCCCTGGGGTGCGTTTTTTCGCGCCTGGGAGGCCGAAAGCATATTAGAGTCGTCGGAGAGGGTCCGTCCGCGGGGCGGGTTCCTGTCCTGTCCGGTCCGGCCGCCGTCGGTGTCCACGAGGTGCCCCATGCCGCGAATCGCGTCGATCGCCACCTGTCTGTTCCTCGCCTCGTCGATGGCCTCGATTCAGGCTGCCGATGCGCCGAACGCCGCTGACGCGCAGGGCGCGACGACGCCCGCCGTCCAGGACGTGCTCGCCGCGCAGGCCGCCGGCCTCGTCGACGTGAAGTTCATCCCCAACGACTCGCGGTCGGCACAGGTCGTGGTCGCCAGCCGGGTCGATCGGCCGCTGACGCTCCGGCTGCCGGCATCGTTC
>JBIIMU010000034.1:0-12515 GCA_044337845.1 Pirellulales bacterium
TGGTGGTGCTGCTCGCCGTCGGGTGTGGCTTCGCGGCCGAGGCCGCCGAGCCGCCGCGGCGGCCGAACATCGTCTTTTTTCTCTGCGACGATCTCGGCACGGGCGACCTCTCGTGCCTCGGTTCCAAGGACATCGAGACGCCGAACATCGACGCCCTGTTCGCCCGCGGCACGCGGCTCTCCCGGCACTGGGCCGGCAGCGCCGTCTGCGCACCGAGCCGCTGCGTGCTGCTCACGGGCAAGCATCCCGGGCACGCCGCCGTGCGTTCCAATCGCGAGGCGAAGCCGGAGGGGCAGTTCCCCATGCCCGCCGGCACGCTCACGCTCCCCGCGATCCTCAAGGCAGCCGGCTATGCCACCGGCGGCTTCGGCAAGTGGGGGCTCGGGGCTCCCGGCAGCGCGTCCGATCCGGTCGCCTGCGGTTTCGATCGCTTTTTTGGCTACAACTGCCAGCGGGAGGCGCACACCTTCTATCCGGGGCATCTCTGGGACAACCGCGAGAAGGTCATCCTCGACAACCCGTCGCTCGCCGGCGACCCTGCGGTCGCCCGCGGCGGGACGCTGCCCGCCGCGCCGCCTCCCGCCGCCGCCGCGTTCGCGAAGTTCTCCGGGCCGCGATATTCGGCCGACCTGATCGCCGAGCAGCAGCTGGCCTTCGTGCGGGCGAATGCCACCCGGCCGTTCTTTCTCTACGTGCCCACCACGGTGCCGCACCTGGCGCTCCAGGTGCCCGCCGACGAGCCCTCGCTCGCCGACTACGAGCGGCACTTCGGCGCCGAGCAGCCCTACCTCGGCGGCCGCGGCTATGTCCCCAACCCGCGGCCGCTCGCGACCTACGCCGCGATGATCACGCGGCTGGACCGCGAGGTGGGGCGGCTCGTGAGCCTGCTCGACGACCTGAAGCTCAGCGACGACACGATCTTCGTGTTTTCGAGCGACAACGGGGCCACCATGCCCGGCATGGGGGGCCTCGACACGAAGCGGCTCGCGAGCAACGGGCCGCTCCGCGACTGGAAGGGATCTCCCTACGAGGGCGGCCTTCGCGTGCCGACCGTGGCCGTGTGGCCCGGCCGGATCGCGGCCGGACGGTCGATCGCGGCGCCGACCGGCTTCGAGGACTGGCTGCCGACGCTCCTCGACCTCGTTGGCCTCGCCGACCGGACTCCGGACGACGTCGACGGCACCAGCCTCGCGGCCGCACTCCTCGGCCGTTCCGCCGCGCCGGAGGAGCGGATGCTCTACCGCGAGCTCACCGAGGGCCGCTGGCAGGCGGCCGTGGACGGCCGCTGGAAGGCGATCCGCCGCGCGGTGGGGCCGAAGCGGCCCACGGCGTCGCGGCCGGTCGAGCTCTACGACCTCGCCGCCGATCCGTCCGAAACCACCGACCTCGCCGGGCAGCGGCCCGACATCGTGGCGCGGATGACCGACATCCTCGACCGTGAGCATGTGCCCCATCCGGACTGGCCGCTGCCGTTCGCGGACGGCGGGGCGGCACGCAGCCGCGACGCGGCGTCGCCGCCGGCTCGACGCCCGAGCGTGCTCGTGTTCCTGGCCGACGACATGCGGGCCGACGCGATCGCCGCGCTCGGCAATCCGCACCTCCGCACGCCGGCGATCGACGGGCTCGTCGCCCGCGGCACCGTGTTCGACCGGGCCTCCTGCATGGGCGCGAGGCAGGGGGCCGTCTGCGTGCCGAGTCGGGCGATGCTCCTCTCGGGCCGGTCGCTGTTTCGCGTGCGCGAGCAGCTCCAGGGTTGCGACACCTGGCCCGAGGCCTTCGAGCGGGCCGGCTACCGGACGTTCGCCACGGGCAAGTGGCACAACGGCAAGGGCTCCGTGCGGCGCTGCTTCGCCGAGGGGAGCCACGTGTTTCTCGGGGGCATGCACGGCCACTTCGACCTGCCGACGGTGTCGTTTCGGAACCACGGTGATCCCGAGCCCGATGCCGCGACCGACCGTCATTCATCGCAGATCGTCGGCGCCGCCGCCGAGGCGTTCGTGGAGAGCCTCGGCGACGAGCCGTTCTTCGCGTGGTGCGCGTTCACGGCGCCGCACGACCCGCGGCAGCCGCTGCCCGAGATCCGCCGGCGGTACGACGGCCACGAGCCGCCCCCGCCGGCCAACTTCCTTCCCGAGCATCCCTTCGACAACGGCGACCTCGCCGTCCGCGACGAGAAGCTCCTGCCCCGGCCGCTGACTCAGGAGGCGATCACCAAGGAGTTGGCCGACTACTACGCGCTCATCGAGGGCATGGATGCGGAGCTGGGCCGCGTGCTCGCCGCCCTCGAGAGGCAGGGCCGGCTCGCCGACACGATCGTGCTCTTCGCCGCCGACCAGGGGCTGGCCCTGGGCAGCCACGGCCTGCTCGGCAAGCAGAATCTCTACGAGCACTCGATGCGGTCGCCCGTGGTGCTCGCCGGACCGGGCGTGCCGGCGGGTCGCCGGCTCGACGCCCTCGCCTACCTCTTCGACGTCACCGCCACGGTCGGCGACCTCGCCGGCGTGCCGCCGCCCGCCGCGAACGAGGGCACGAGCCTCGTGCCGGTGCTTCGTGGCGATCGGGCCGCGGGCCGCGAGTCGCTCCTGCTCGCCTACAAGGACGTGCAGCGGGCGGTCGTCACGCCCGACTGGAAGCTGATCCGCTATCCGCAGGCGGGGAAGACGCAGGTGTTTCGGCTGGCGGGCGACCCGGACGAGCGGCACGATCTCGCCGCCGACCCCGCCACGGCCGGCACCCGCCGCGCGCTCGAGGCCACGCTCGCCGCCGAGCAGCGACGGTTCGACGATCCTGCCGTCCGGGCTGAAGCGTCGCGGCCGCCCAACGTCGTCGTCGTGCTCATCGACGACCTCGGCTACGGCGACATCGGGCCCTTCGGGGCCACGAAACAGAAGACGCCGCACCTCGACCGGATGGCCCGCGAGGGGATGAAGCTCACGAGCTTCTACGCGGCCCCGGCCTGCTCGGTGTCGCGGGCCCAGCTGCTCACCGGCTGCTACGGCCTGCGGGTGTCGGTGCCGTGGGTGTTCTTTCCCGCCGGCAAGCACGGGCTCAATCCGGCCGAGGTCACGCTCGCCGAGCGGCTCAAGGGCCTCGGCTACGCGACCGCCTGCTTCGGCAAGTGGCATCTCGGCGACCAGCCCGAGTTTCTGCCCTGCCGCCACGGGTTCGACCGCTACCTCGGCATTCCGTATTCCAACGACATGCAGAAGAAGAGCGCCGAGACGGGGAAGCGGGTGGTGCCGCTGGTGCGCGACGACCGCGTCGTGGAACTCCTCACCGACGAGGACCAGCGGGAGATCGTGGAGCGGTGCACCGACGAGGCCGTGGCCTTCATCCGCGAGTCGCAGGACCGTCCGTTCTTCCTCTACGTGCCCCACACGGCCGTGCACGTGCCGATCTTCCCGGGGGAGCGGTTCCGCGGAAGGAGCGCCAACGGCCGGTTCGGCGACTGGGTCGAGGAGGTCGACTGGAGCGTGGGGCGGATCCTCGACACGCTCCGCGACGAGGGCCTCGCGGAGCACACGCTCGTGGTCTTCACCAGCGACAACGGCCCCTGGACGGTGAAGGGCAAGGACGGCGGCTCGGCGGGTCCGCTCCGCGGCTCGAAGGGGAGCACCTGGGAAGGGGGCGTCCGCGTGCCCACGATCGCCTGGTGGCCGGGCCGCGTGCCGGCCG
The DNA here is from genome assembly GCA_044337845.1 of Pirellulales bacterium. Classification (GTDB taxonomy): domain Bacteria; phylum Planctomycetota; class Planctomycetia; order Pirellulales; family UBA1268; genus QWPN01. The sequence continues at coordinate 3,676 of JBIIMU010000034.1, forward strand.
ACAGCGCGTGCGAGGCGTTCGCCGGCACGATCGACCTCGTGCCGACGTGCGTGTCGCTCGCGGGGGGCGAGGTGCCTCGCGAGCCCGTGATCGACGGCCGTGACATCACGGAGCTGCTGCTCGGAACGTCGTGCACTCCGCCGCGGGAGGCCCATTACTACTTCCAGGGACAGGCGCTCCAGGCCGTGCGGTCGGGCCGGTGGAAGCTGGCGGTCGCGCCGCAGGCCGACGGGATGGGCCAGGGCAAGGCGACGGTCGCCGCCTCGCTGGATGAGCCCCGCCTCTACGACCTCGAGGCCGATCTCGGGGAGACGACCGACGTGGCCGCCGCGCATCCCGACGTCGTGGCCCGGCTGCGTGGCCTCGCCGAGCGGATGGCCGCCGAACTCTGCGGCCCGCGGGCCACGTCCGTCCGCCCGGCCGGTGCGGTCGAGCAGCCGGCGTTTCTCTATCCCGTCGCCGAGGAGTCGCCCGCCGTCGCGAAGCCCGCAGGCTGAGCGGCTCCCGGCGGCAGCCGACGAGGTATCCTTGGGCGGCTGCGGTCTTCGGTGGACGGCGGCGACCTGGTGCGATGGGGGAACCATGGCGGCGGACCACGATCCTCGGCAGCCCGACGACGGCACGGCGGCGAGCCGCCTGGGCCTGTTCCTGTTCTGGGTCTACGTGGCCCTCTACGGCGGCTTCATGGCGCTGGTGCTCGTGCGGCCCGACCTGCTCTCCCGGCGGCCGTTCGGCGGCGTGAACCTGGCGATCCTCTACGGGATGGGCCTGATCGCCGCGGCCTTCGTGCTCGCCGTCGTCTACATGCTCCTGCGGGCGGGCCGCCGCGAGGGCCCGCGGGCATGATCCACCAGACCTCGATCGTCGCCGTCGCCATCTTCGCCGCCTTCGTGGCCGGCGTGCTCGGGCTCTCGTTCTGGCTCGGCCGCAAGGGCCAGTCGGCCGCCGGCTACTACGCGGCCCACGGCCAGATCCACTGGTTCGTCAACGGGATCGCCTTCGCCGGCGACTACCTCTCCGCGGCGTCGTTTCTCGGCATCTGCGGAATGATCGCCTTCTCGGGCTACGACGGCTTTCTCTACTCGATCGGCTTCCTGGCCGGCTGGATCGTGGCCCTGTTCGTGATCGCCGAGCCGATCAAGGCCCTGGGGAAGTTCACGTTCGCCGATGCCCTCGACAGCCGCTTCAACAGCCGCGGCATCAAGCTCGCCGTCGCGATCTCGACGCTCGTCGTGAGCGTCTTCTACCTGATCCCGCAGATGGTGGGCGCGGGCTCGCTCATCAAGCCGCTCCTCGGCCTGCCGCACGAGGCGGGGGTGATCCTCGTGGGCGTCACGGTCACGCTGATCGTGGTCACGGCCGGGATGGTGTCGACCACCTGGGTGCAGTTCATCAAGGGGTCGCTGCTCGTGTTCTTCTGCGGCGTGCTCACGGTGCTGATCCTGGGCCGGGGCCTGGCCGTGAACGCCGGCCGCGACGGGACCGAGAACCTCGCCCCGCAGGTGCTCACCGTGACGCCCGACGGCACGAAGCTCGTCGACGGCCAGCCGCAGTCGCAGGATCACGACCTCCGGCCGGTGGGCACGATCCTCCGCCTGCCCGAGCGGTACGGCACGGCTCGGTCGACGGGCCCACTCGGGCCGCTCGAGTACCTCGCCGCGCTCGAAGACTCGACGCTCGTCACCTGGGCGCCGAAGAAGCATGCCGATGCCGACGGCACGCACACCACCTTCTCCCCGGTCGAGAAGCAGGGCGCCGACCTGCTCAAGCCCGGCGGCTCCTTCAAGGGGCTCACCACCGGCAGGCTCGCCGACCGGCTCGACTTCGCGAGCCTGATGCTCGCGCTCTTCTGCGGCACCGCGTCGCTGCCCCACATCCTGATCCGCTACTACACCGTCAAGGACGCGGCCGCCGCCCGGAAGAGCACGGTCGTGGGGATCGCGGCGATCGGCGTGTTCTACGTGCTCACGCTGTTCCTGGGCCTCGGCGCGATGACGTCGGGCGCCCTCGATCCCACCGACACCAACATGGCGGCCCCGCTGCTCGCCAAGAGCTTCAGCGACACCCTGTTCGCCGTGATCTCGGCGATCGCCTTCACCACCGTGCTCGGCACGGTGAGCGGCCTGATCATGGCCGGCAGCGGCGCCGTGGCCCACGACCTCGTCGAGAACGTGTTCGGCCTGCGGATGACCGACCACGAGAAGATCCGCGTCGGCAAGCTGGCGGCCGTGGGCCTGGGGGTCGTGGCCATGGCGCTCGGCATCCTGTTTCGCAACTTCAACGTGAGCTTTCTCGTGGGCTGGGCCTTCAACATCGCCGCGAGTGCCAACCTTCCGGCCCTCGTGATGCTCCTGTTCTGGCGGCGGACGACCCGGCAGGGGATCATCGCGGCCGTCACGGCGGGTATGCTCTCCTCGCTCGCGTGGATCCTGCTCTCGGCCGACACCTTCGAGAAGGTCTACGGGCTCCCGCGCGACAGTGCCCTCACGCCCTTCAGCCAGCCCGGCCTGGTGACGATTCCGCTCGGCTTCGTCGTGCTGGTCGTGGTGTCGCTCCTCACCGCCCCGTCTGCCGCCCCCTCCGCCGCCCGCCGCTGAGACCGATGCCTCGCAAGAAGCCCGCCCCGCCCCGCCGAGAGGTGATCGCCTGCACCGCCGCCCAGCTGCCGGCGATCCAGGCGATCTACAACGACGCGATCCTCAACACGACCGCGCTCTACGAGTACGCCCCCCGAACCGACGCCATGATGCGCGACTGGTTCGCCGACCGGGAACGGGCCGGGATCCCGATCCTCGGCATCGAGTGGGAGCCGGGCGTGCTCGCCGGCTTCGCCACGTGGGGACCGTTCCGGCCGCGGGCGGCCTACAAGTATTCGATCGAGCACTCGGTCTACGTCGACGAGCGGTTCCGCGGTGAGGGCATCGGCCGGCAGCTGCTCCAGGCCCTGATCGCCGCGGCCAAGAAGCGCGACATCCACATGATCATCGCGGGCATCGACGCCACGAACGTGGCGAGCGTGGCCCTGCACAGCTCGCTCGGCTTCCGCTGCTGCGGCACCGTTCGCGAGGCCGGCTTCAAGTTCGGCCGCTGGCTCGATCTCGAGTTCTGGCAGCTGATCCTGCCGACGCCGGCGAATCCCACCGATGGGTGAGGCTGGCGCGCGGCTGGTCCGGCGTGTGGCCCGGGAAGGCCGGCCCGGCTGCAGAAAACCGAAGGTGAAGGGTTGCGCAGGGCCGTATCGCTCCGTCTGAGCGACCGGTATTCTCTTCGCATGCTCACACTCCCACGATTCACGTTCGGGGTCGGCGATCGGTTCGCCCACCAGGCTCAGGCCCAGCTCGCCGCCTTCGAACGGCTCGCCCGAGACGGCGTCGTCGTCGCGCCGGTCTGGAACAAGTCGAACCGCGAACACACCTTCATCGGCAGCGAGCCGGCGAGCGTGCGGGCCGCCGCGGCCGCGGCGGTGGCCGCGCGGGGCTGGCCGCATCCATGGTTCGTCGACGCCGACCACATCCGGCTCGAGACGGTCGATCGGTTCCTCGACTCGAGCGACTTCTTCACGATCGACGTCGCCGACTCCATCGGCAAGCCCGCCTCCGACGCCGAGGTGGCGGCGTTTCTCGCGCGGCACCCGGAGCTCACCGCGCCGCTCGCGATCCCCGGTATCGCGGCGGCGATCCCCCTCTCGCCCGAGGTGTCGGGCCGGGTCGCCCGCAGCTACCTGCGCGCCTGCCGCGAGGCGGGCGAGATCTTCCGGCACATCCGGGGGAAGCGGGGCGACGGCGTGGCGATCGAGGTGAGCATGGACGAGACCGACGCGGCCCAGACGCCGCCGGAACTGCTCGTGATCCTCGCGCTGCTGGCCGACGAGGGCGTGCCCCTGCAGACGATCGCGCCCAAGTTCACCGGCCGGTTCAACAAGGGAGTCGACTACGTCGGCGATCTCGCCGGCTTCGAGAAGGAGTTTGCCGACGACGTGGCCGTGCTCGCCTTCGCCGCGGAGCGCTACGGCCTGCCGAGAAACCTCAAGCTCTCCGTGCACAGCGGCAGCGACAAGTTCTCGCTCTATCCCATCATCCGCCGGATCGTGGAGCGGACCGGGGCCGGCCTGCACCTCAAGACCGCCGGCACGACCTGGCTCGAGGAGATGATCGGCCTGGCCGAGGCCGGCGGCGACGGGCTCGCGCTGGCCAAGGAGATCTACGCCTACGCCTCCGATCACGTCGACGAGTTCTGTGCCCCCTATGCGACCGTGATCGACATCGACAAGGCGAAGCTGCCGACCCCGGCGGCGGTGGCGTCGTGGACCGGCCCGCAGCTCGCGGCGGCTCTCCGGCACGTGCCCACGAACCCGGCCTTCAATCCGCACATGCGGCAGCTGGTGCACGTGTCGTTCAAGGTGGCGGCCAAGCAGGGAGCGAGATACCTCGACCTGCTCGTCGCCAACCGCGACGTGGTGGCGAAGCAGGTCACGGAGAACATCTACGACCGCCACCTGAAGCCGCTGTTCCTGCCGCCGGGGTCGGGAGCGTGAAGTCGGCGGTCACGGTCTGCCTCGTGCCGGAAGCGCGCCGCGGTCCGTTCGTGCTGCACGACGGCCTCGAGGCGGGCTGCCGGGCCGCGGCCGAGCACGGCTTCCACGGCGTGGAGGTGTTTCCGGCCGGGGCGGGCGAGGTGGCCGCCGCGGTCGTGCGGCCGCTGCTCGTCGCGCATGGCCTCGCCCTCGCCGCCGTCGGCACGGGAGCGGGCTTCGTGAAGCACGGGCTGCACCTCGTGCATGCCGACGGAGACATCCGCCGCCGGGCCCGCGAGTTCATCGCTGGGATCGTCGATGCGGCCGGGGATCTCGGGGCCCCCGCGATCATCGGCTCGATGCAGGGGCGAACGGCGCCGGAGGTGCCCCGCGAGACGGCCCTCGGCATGCTCGCCGACGCGCTCGGCGACCTCAGCCACCGTGCGGCCGCCCGCGGTCAGCCGCTCCTCTACGAGCCGCTCAACCGCTACGAGACCGACCTCTTCAACCGCCAGGCCGAGGCCGCCGCCTTCCTGGAGACGCAGGGCCTCGACGCGGTGCACCTGCTCTGCGATCTGTTCCACATGAACATCGAGGAGGACGACGTCGCCGGGGCGATCGTGGCCTGCGGGCGGCGGGTGGGCCACGTCCACTGGGCCGACTCCAACCGCCGCGCGATGGGATTCGGGCACACCGAGCCGGGGCCGGTCGTGGCGGCCCTGCGGGCAATTGAGTATCACCGCTGGCTGTCGGCCGAGGTGTTTCCCTGGCCGTCGGCCTCCGAGGCCGCGGCCCGCACTGCAGCCAGCCTGCGACGGCACCTTTCCGCCTGATCCGAGGAGGCGATCCAGCGATGCTCAACGGCCCCCTGCTCCATCCCGAGATCCTTCGCGTGCTGGCCCGCTCGGGGCACCACTCCAAGGTGCTGATCGCCGACGGCAACTATCCCGCCCTCAACAAGCGTGGGCCGCGGGCGGAGCTCGTCTCGCTCCAGCTCGTGCCGGGCGTGCCCACGGTGGCGCAGGTCTTCGAGGCCGTGCTCGGCGCGGTGCGGATCGACGAGGTGTTCACGATGGGCGTGGACCGCGCCGATTCGTACGCGGCGGCGACGCCCGGAGATCCGCCGGTGTGGGCCGAGTATCGCCGGATCCTCACCGCGGCGAACTCGCCGTGTGAACTGCTGCCGATCGTGAAGTGGGACTTCTACGCGGCGGTGGCCTCCGACGACCACGTGCTCACGATCCAGACGGCCGACACGCAGCCCTGGGCGAACCTGCTCCTGTCGGTGGGCTGCCGGACGTTCTGATCCGGCCGCCTGCCGAGCCACGCCGGCGTCGCGTCAGCGGCCGACGGCGTCGCGGAACCGCATCCCCTGCTGGTCCTTGGCCGACACGACCGGCGGGCCGCCGAGCGGCCACTCGATCGCGAGATCGGGGTCGTTCCAGACGATGCACCGCTCGCCCGGCGGCGAGTAGTAGTCGGTCGTCTTGTAGAGCACGTCGGCCGACTCGGAGACCACGAGGAACCCGTGCGCCAGGCCCGCCGGCACCCAGAGCTGCCGGCGATTCGCCGCGGTGAGTTCGACGGCCACCCACCGCCCGAAGGCCGGCGACTCCGGCCGGATGTCGACGGCCACGTCCCAGATCGCTCCCTGCACGACCCGCACGAGCTTCCCCTGGGGCCTGTCGACCTGGTAGTGCAGCCCGCGGAGCACGGCCTTGCGGCTGTGGCTCTGGTTGTCCTGCACGAACGAGACGGCCGACCCGATCGCCTGCTCGAAGGCGGCGTGGTTGAAGCTCTCGAAGAAGAAGCCGCGGGCGTCTTCGAAGATCCGGGGCTCGATCACGAGCACCCCTGGAATCGGCGTGGGCGTGACGCTCATCGGCCTTCCTCCTTGAGTTCGAGCAGGTAGCGGCCGTAGCCGCCCTTCGCGAGGGGAGCGGCGAGCCGCTCCAACTGGGCGTCGTCGATCCAGCCGTTTCGCCAGACGATCTCCTCCGGGCAGCAGATCTTGAGGCCCTGCCGCTTCTCGAGCGACTGGATGAACTGCCCGGCCTCGAGCAGGCTGTCGTGCGTGCCGGTGTCGAGCCAGGCGTCGCCGCGGCCCATCACCTGCACGTCGAGCTCCTTCCGCTCCAGGTACACCCGGTTGACGTCGGTGATCTCGAGCTCGCCCCGCCGGCTCGGCTTCATCGTCCGGGCGATCTCCACCACCTGGTTGTCGTAGAAGTAGAGCCCCGTGACGGCGAACCGGCTCTTGGGGTCCTTCGGCTTCTCCTCGATCGACATGGCGCGGCCGCCGGCGTCGAACTCGACCACGCCGTACCGCTCGGGATCGGCGACCGGATAAGCGAACACCGTGGCACCGTTCGTCTGCCGGCCGGCGGCCCGCAAGCGATCGACGAGGCCGTGGCCGTAGAAGATGTTGTCGCCGAGCACGAGCACCGAGGGGCCGTCGCCCACGAAGTCGGCGCCGATGATGAAGGCCTGGGCGAGACCCTCCGGCTTCGGCTGCACCGCGTAGCGGATGTCGACGCCCCAGGCGGCGCCGTCGCCGAGCAGCTCCGCGAACCGGGGTGTGTCCTGGGGCGTGGAGATCACGAGGATCTCGCGGATGCCCGCGAGCAACAGCACGCTCAGCGGATAGTAGATCATCGGCTTGTCGTAGACGGGCATCAGCTGCTTCGACACGGCGAGCGTGACGGGGTGCAGGCGGGAGCCCGCGCCGCCGGCGAGGATGATGCCTTTGCGTGACTGCATGGAAGACGCTCCGAGGATCAGGGGACGGACCCGGCGACCAGGGCCGCCACGATCGGCGGCACATCATCCTGCCACTCGGGCAGCCTGACGCAGAGGGCGGATTCGAGCTTCGCGGTGTCGAGCAGCGAGTTGGCCGGCCGCCGGGCCGGCAGCGGGTACTCGGCCGTGGCGATCCCGACGACGCGTTCCGGCGGGCAGCGGAGCCCGACGCCGCGGTCGCGGGCCTCCGCGAGGATCGTGCGGGCGAACCGGCACCACGTGGTCTCGCCCCGGGGGGCGAGGTGATAGATGCCCGGCGGCGGCGCCGAGCCGGCACGGAGCCGCGCCAGGCAGTCGGCCGTCACGCGGGCGATCAGGGGGGCCGAGGTCGGCACGCCGAACTGGTCGTCGACCACGCGGAGCTCGTCCCGCTCCCGGCCGAGCCGGAGCATGGTGCGGACGAAGTTGTGGCCGTGGGCCGCGTAGACCCAGGTGGTGCGGAAGATCCAGTGGCGACAGCCCGACGCCGCGACGGCCTCTTCCCCGTCGAGCTTGGTGCGGCCGTAGACGGAGAGCGGGTTCGTGGCGTCGGTTTCGAGGTAGCGGCCCGCCTGCGTGCCGTCGAACACGTAGTCGGTGGAATAGTGGACGAGTGCCGCGCCGAGATCGGCCGCGGCCCGGGCCAGGGCGGCGACCGCGGTGGCGTTGACGAGCCGCGCCTTCTCCGGCTCGCTCTCGGCCTTGTCGACCGCGGTGTAGGCGGCGGCGTTGACGATCACGTCGGGCCGTTCGCGGCGGACGAGGGCCGCCACGTCGTCGGGCCGCTCGAGGTCGGTGACGGTGCGGTCGCAGGCGACGACGTCTCCGAGGGCCGCGAGCGGCCCCTGGAGTTCGCGTCCGACCTGGCCTCCCTTGCCGACGAGCAGGATTCTCATCGCCGCCCCTTCAGCCGTAGTGCTTCGCGACCCAGTCCCGGTAGCCGCCGCTCGTCACGTCGGCGACCCAGTCCTGGTGGTCGAGGTACCAGCGGACCGTCTTCCGCAGGCCCGTCTCGAAGGTCTCCGCCGGCTTCCAGCCGAGTTCCGTCGAGATCTTGCGGGCGTCGATGGCATAGCGGCGGTCGTGGCCGGGGCGATCCTTCACGTAGGTGATCTGCGTGGCGTACGAGGTCCCGTCGGCCCGCGGCCGCTCCCGGTCGAGGATCCCGCAGAGGGTCTTCACCACTTCGATGTTCGGCTTCTCGCTCGATCCGCCGATGCAGTACACCTCGCCGAGCCGCCCGGCCTCGAGCACGCGGCGGATCGCCGAGCAGTGGTCGCCGACGTAGAGCCAGTCGCGGACCTGCATGCCGTCGCCGTAGATCGGCAGGGGCTTGCCGGCGAGCGCGTTGGCGATGATCAGCGGAATCAGCTTCTCGGGAAACTGCCAGGGGCCGTAGTTGTTGGAGCAGTTGGTGGTCAGGACCGGCAGGCCGTAGGTGTGGTGGTGGCCGCGGACGAGGTGATCGGAGGCCGCCTTGCTCGCCGCGTAGGGGCTGTTGGGAAGGTACTGGTTGGTCTCGCAGAACGGCGGGTCGGAGGCGGCGAGC
>JBIIMU010000308.1:0-3928 GCA_044337845.1 Pirellulales bacterium
CGACGGTCCGCTGTTTCTGGCCGCCCACTACTATGGCGCCGGCATCGTGGCGTGGATCGGCAGCGGCGAGCTCTGGCGGCTCCGCGCGGTCGATCCGGCCGCGCACGAGCGGCTCGCGACCCAGCTGCTGCGGCACGTGTCCCAGGGCCGGCTCCTCCGCGGCGCGCGGCGGGCGCAGCTGATCGTCGATCGCGACCGGTGTCCGGTCGGAGGCGAGGTGGCGGTTCGCCTGGTGGCCGCCGACGCCGATGCCGTCGCCCGGCTGCCGGCCGCCCGGGTCGTGGCCCCGGACGGCTCGACGACGCCGCTGCGGCTCGAGCCGGAGCCCGCCCGCCCCGGCACGCTTCGCGGCTCGTTCGTGGCGGCTCGGGACGGCGGCTGGCTCGTCGAAGTGGACGCGGTCGCCGGCGACGAGCGGCTCGCGCGACGGGTGGAGGCGCACCTGCCCGAACGCGAGCTCGCCCGGCCGCTGCTCGACCGCGGCACGCTCGCCCAGCTCGCCGACGCGACGGGCGGCGCGGCGCGGTTCCTCGCCGACGGCGACTGGACCGAGGCCGACACCGCGGCGCTCGTCGCGGCCTGCCCCGATCGCACCCGACGGGAGTACGAGACCGGCGGGACGGACACCGCCTTCAAGCGGCGGCTCAACGCGATCCTGCTCGGTGGCGTCGCCGGGTGCCTCGGCCTGGAGTGGCTGATCCGCAGGCTGGGGAGACTCGCCTGATGACCGCCCGGGCCGCCGCCGTGTTCGACCTCCTGGCCGCGATCCGCCGGCAGGCCCGGGCGTGGATCGTGGTCGAGTCGCTCGCGCTGCTCGTGCTGACGCTCGTGGCGGCGGGCTGGGCGGCGTACGGCTTCGACCGGCTCGTGGAGCCGCCCGCGTGGGTCCGCGTCGGACTCGTCGTCGGTACGACGGTGGCCCTCGGATGGCTCGCCGTGGTGCGGCTCGTCCTGCGGCTGGCGCGGCCGCTCTCCGACGAATCGCTCGCGCTGGCCGTGGAGCGGGCGCACCCCGGCGTCGGCGATGCCCTGTCGACGGTGGTGTCGTGCGGTCGCCGCGGCGTGGACGCCGCCGCGCCGATCGACGACGAGCTTCTGGCCCGCACGGCCGCCGAGGCCGAGGCCGCGGTGGCGGCCGTCCGGCCGACGAGCCTGTTTCGGATCCGCGGGCTCGTGGGCCTCGCGGCCGTCGCCGGTGTGGCGCTCGCCGCGACCGCCGCGGCGCTCGCCGCGCGGCCCGCGGAAGCGGGGGTGTGGCTGCGGCGGGTGCTGCTCCTCTCCGACGAGGCGTGGCCGCGGCGGGTCGCGCTCGCTGCGGAGGGATTCGAGTCCGGCCGGCGGGTCGTTGCCCGCGGTGCCGACGTGGACGTGATCGTCCGGGCGACCGCCCAGGGGAGGCTCCCGGAGGTGATGGAGCTTCGCACCCGCGGCCGCGGCGGGTGGCGGAGCGACCGGATGGGCACCCGCGGCGCGGCGGACGACCACGGCCAGACCTTCGGTCACGTGCTCCCGGCGGTCGTCGAGGACCTCGAACTCGCCGTCCGCGGCGGCGATGCGCGGCTGGCCGGCCTCCGGATCGTGGTCGCGGATCCACCGGCGATCGATCGGCTCGCGATCACCTGCACACCGCCCGGCTATCTCGGGGCCGAGCCGCGGTCGCTCGCCGTGAGTCGGCTGGTGCCGGTGCCCACGGGTTCGAGAATCGACATCGTGCTGACGGCGACGAAGCCCTTCGCGTCGGCCGACGTTCGGGTGCGGCCGGCGGCCACCGACGCGGCGCCCACGCCCGTGGTCTGGGCTTCCGTGCCCGACTCGGACGGCCGGGCGGTGGCGTTCGCACTCGAGAACGTCGCCGCCGACACCGACGTGCTCGTGCGGCTCACCGACGCCGACGGACTTGGCAACCGCGAGCCGGTGGCGGTGGTGATCACCGTCGTCCCGGACGAGCCGCCGCGGCTGGCCCTGCGGCTCGCGGGCGTCGGCCCGGCGGTCACCCCGCAGGCCGTGCTCCCGATCGAAGGCACGATCACCGACGACCACGCGGTGGCCGCCGCGGTCGTGAGGCTCGACTGGGGAACGGGATCCCGCGATCTCACGATCGAGCAGGCGGCCGGGGGAGCCACGGCGGTGACGCTCGATGCGAACCGGCCGGTGCGGGTGGGGCTCGCCGATCTCGGGCTGGCGGTCGGGTCGCGGCTGGCGGTCACGGTGCTCGCGCGGGACGACTGCGGCCTGGCGACGGGCCCCAACACGGCCGTCACGGAGACCTGGACGCTCGACGTGGTCGCTCCCGACACGCTGCGGGCGGCGCTCGAGGCTCGCGAGGTGATGATGCGCCGGCGGTTCGAGGCGGCGGTGGGCGACCTCGCCGGGGCGCGGGATGCCGGGCCGGCCGCCGACGGGGCGGACCCGGTCCGGCAGCTCGGCGAGGCCGTCGCCCGCGCGGCGGGCGAGACGGGGGAGGTGGTCGCCGGGTTCCGGTCGATTCGCCGGGAGTTCGAGATCAACGGCATGCTCACGCCGGAACTCGACGCCCGGCTCGCGGGCGAGATCATGACGCCGCTGGCGGCCGTTGCCGCCGGCGAGCTGGCCGCCGCGGGGCGGGCCTGTCGGGAGCAGGCCGAACTGCCGACGATCGTGGCGGCCATCGACGCCGCCCTCACGCGGATGCGGGCGATCCTCGACCGGATGCTCGAGCAGGAGTCGGTGAACGACGTGATCGAGAAGCTGCGCGGTGTGATCGATGCGCAGCAGCGCATCCGCGAGGATACGCTCGAATGGAAGCGGAAGCGGGGCCGTGAGGCCCTGGAGGCCCCATGATCGTCACGAGACGCTTGCCGCCGCGGGGGCTGGTGCTGGCGCTGCTGGTCGCCTGCGGCCCGGCCCGCGCGGCGGAGCCCGACACCGGGGCCGCGGCGCTGGCGGCCCGCGAGGCCGAGGTGCTCCGCCGGTATCAGGATCTCGAAGGGGCGTTTCTGCGGCTCGCCGACGTGCTCGCGGCGACCGATCCCGATCGCGCGGCGGCGCTGCGGGCCGCCTTCGACCGCGGCCGCGAGGCGCGGGTGGGCGAGCGGATCGCGGCCATCATCGAGCAGCTCGAGCGGGGGCAGCTGCTCAAGGCGGGCACCGCACAGGAAGAGGCCATCGAGCAGTTCCGCGCCGTGCTCGAGCTCCTCGAGGCGGGCGGCGAGGGTCGGCTCGCCGACGCGCGACGGAACCTCCAGGAGCTCGTCGGCCGCGTGGCGAAGGTCACCGCGCGGCAGCGTGAGGTCGAGGCGGCGACCGAAGCTGGCGCCGACACGCCGCCGCTCGCCGCCCGGCAGCGGGAGATCGAGGACGAGGCCCGGCGGCTCGCCGCCGACGCCGAAGCGCTGGCGAAGACCGGCGCGGACGCGGGCGCGCGGCCGGGAGCGGACGGCCCGCCGCCCGACGCGCCGGACGGTCCGCCGCCGGCGGGGTCGCAGGCCGAGGACGGTGGCGCGGATGCGGGCGACGACGAGTCGGCCCGGGCGCGACGCACCGCGCAGCGGCTGCGGGCCGCCGAGGAGCGGATGCGCGCCGCCAGCGGCCGGCTGGAGGAGGCCCGCCGCGACGAGGCCCGGGCGGAGCAGCAGCGGGCCGTCGAGGAGCTCGAGACGGCGCGGGCGGAGCTCGAGGAGATCCTCCGCCAGATGCGGGAGGAGGAGGTGGAGCGGATCCTCGTGCAGCTCGAGGCCCGCATCCGCGGCATGCTCAAGGCCGAGCGGGCCGTGCGTGCCGACACCGAGTCGCTCGCCGCCGCCGCGGGATCGCCCCGCGAGCGGCAGCTCGAGGCGGCCCGGATCGGCCGCGAGCAGGACGAGGTCTCGGCCGAGGCGGCCCGGGCGATCCTGCTCGTGCGGGACGACGGCTCTGCCGTGGCGATTCCCGAGGCGCTCGGGCAGGTGCG
>JBIIMU010000309.1:0-3927 GCA_044337845.1 Pirellulales bacterium
TCGGCGAATGACCGCCTCGGCCGGCGACGAACGCGGTTTTTCGCGGAAATGAGCCCGGTCGGCCGCGCGGTGTGACACGGACGCCCCGAGCGGCAACTCACTTCTCGACGCGGGGATCGCGGCGGCACGGGGCCGCCGGCGAGGGCCCGCCCCGGGAGTGGCGCAGGATGGACGTGCTCGATCGGCTGGCCGACGTCGCGGTGCCGCCCGTGCCGGCTCGGCGGTCGTTCACCGCCGGTGTGCGGCGGAAGCTGAATCCACGACTCCTGGCCCTGCACGTCGTCGAGTTCGCGCTCGGCGCGACGGCCTGGGCCGTGGTGCACATGGCGGCGGCGCTCCTGGCGGCGGTTCAGTACACGGTGACGGGCTCCTGGCCTCGCGGCCGGGCCCCGGAGGAGACGATCCGATGATGGACATGGTGGTGCTCGGGCAGACGGCGGTGGAGACGGCCCGCGACACGGTGAACGTGTCGACCCAGGCGCTGAAGGACAGCTTCACGCAGGCCTGGACGCAGGTGATCCTGATCGCCCCCAGGCTGGTGGCGATGGTGGCCGTGCTCGTGACGGGCTACGTGCTGGCCCGCTGGATCGGCGGGCTGATCGCCGTGATCAGCGAGAAGATCGGCCTGCAGACGGCGGCGGAGAAGAGCGGCCTCGCCCAGAGCATGCACGACGTCGGCATCCGGCGGCCGGTGCCGGCGATCGTGGGCGGCCTGACGTTCTGGCTGCTGATGAGCGTGTTCGTGATGGCTGCGTTCAGCATCCTCGGCCTCGAGAGCGTGTCGCTCGCGATGAAGGAGGTGGTGAACTACATCCCGAAGGTGCTCGTGGCGACGGTCGTGGTCGTCGTCGGCCTGCTGGCGGCGACGTTCGTCCGCGGCGTGGTGGCCACCAGTGCCGACCGCGTGGGGCTCTCGTATGCCGAGTACCTCGCCGGCGGCTGCTACTGGGTGCTCTCGATCCTCACGTTCATCGCGGCCTTCAACCAGCTGGGCATCCAGTTCGCCCTGCTCGAGAAGCTGATCCTGATCGGCTCGGCCGGCCTGGCAGCGGGCTTCGCCCTGGCGTTCGGCCTCGGTGGCCGCGACGTGATGGCGGGCATCCTCTCGGGCTACTACGTCCGGCAGCGGATCCAGGCGGGCGACACGGTGAGCGTGGCCGGCTTCGAGGGCACGGTGCGGGAGGTGGGCCCCGTGGCCACGATCATCGAGACCCGCGACAACGGGCTGGTGTCACGGCATTCGATTCCCAACTCGAAGATGCTGCAGGAGGCCGTCCGCTGACGAACACCGCGACCGTGCCCGCACGTCGGCCGGCGCGAACCAGGGCGTGAGCGGTCCACCAGGGGCCCACGCACGACACGAACGGGCCCGCGGCGCCAGCGCGCCGCGGGCCCGCGGTGCTTGATGATCCGGCCCGGCGGGATGTGCTATCTTCTGCCGCATGAAACCGACGCTCCTGATCCTCGCCGCCGGCATGGGCAGCCGCTACGGCGGCCTCAAGCAGATCGACCCGATGGGCCCGTCGGGCGAGACGATTCTCGACTACTCCGTGTTCGACGCGATCCGCGCCGGATTCGGCAAGGTCGTGTTCGTGATTCGCCCCGACTTCGAGCACGACTTCCGCGAGCGGGTGATGGGCCGATTCGCCGACCGGATCGCCACCGACTGCGTCTTCCAGACGATCGACAGGCTGCCCGACGGCTTCGGCGTGCCCGAGGGGCGGACGAAGCCATGGGGCACGACCCACGCCGTGCTCTGCAGCCGGGAGCGGGTTCACGAGCCGTTCGCGATGATCAACGCCGACGACTTCTACGGCCGGGATTCCTTCGCGGTGCTCGGTCGCCGGCTGGCCGCGCTCGAGGTCGACTCGTCGGCGTACTGCATGGTGGGCTTCACGCTCTCGAACACGCTGTCCGATCACGGCACCGTGGCCCGTGGCGTGTGTCGCACCGACGACCGGGGGTTTCTCACCGACATCCGCGAGCTGCTCCAGGTGAGGCGGACGGCCGACGGCGCCGAGGATTCCGGCGCCGGCGAGGTCGTCAAGCTCACCGGGCGGGAGCCCGTGTCGATGAACATGTGGGGGTTCACGCCCCACGTGTTTCCCCAGCTCGACGACTCGTTTCGCGGGTTTCTCGCGGCCCACGGCCGCGAGCCCAAGAGCGAGTGCTACATCCCGATGACGGTCGGCGAACTCGTGAAGGCGGGCCGAGCGACCTGCGAGGTGCTCGGCACCACGTCGTCGTGGTTCGGCGCGACGTATGCCGAAGACAAACCGATCGTGCAGCGCAGCATCAGGGCGTTGGTGGAGGCGGGCGAGTATCCCTCGTGCCTCTGGAGCGGCTGACCGGGGGGCGGTGTGGATGCGGTCGCCGGCCGGTCACTGCCGGATGAGCACCTTCGATCCGGGCCCCAGGATGTCGAGGAGTTCCGCGAAGTCGCGGACCGACACGATCAGGCTCGACGAAGGCGAGGCGTCGCCGGCCATGCCGGGGTCTTCCGCCGCTTCGATCAGCAGGCCGTCGGCGAGCACGATCGCGGGCTTGGCCGCCGCATCGACCGGCAGGGCGGTCGCCGCCAGCGAGCCGCGGTCGGCGCCTCGGCGGACCTCCGCCACGGGAATCGACGTGCCGACGCGGGCCAGGAAGGTCCGCCCGATGACGATCGGGAAGCTGCCCGCGTAGTAGCCGCCGAGCTGCAGGCTCACGCGCCGACGCGACACGCTCACGACGGCGTCGAAGGGGCCGCGCAGCACCTTGAGGTGCTCGCCCGGCACCAGGTCCTGTGGGTTCGCCACGCCGTTGATCTTGCCGAGCAGCTGCCACGAGATGCCCAACGGCAGCGCCACCGCCGGCAGGGTCTCGCCCGCGGCCACCACGTGCGGCGGCAGCAGCAGGTCCTGCTGGGAGTAGATCACGGTGCCGGCGAGCTGGCCGAGAAGGTCTTCGAGCCGTTGGCTCTCCTCGAGGCCCAGCGAGGGATCGTCGTGCCAGATCGAGAGCGCGGCCAGCGCCTCGGCGTAGCGGCCGGCGGCGAGTTTCTCGTGGGCGTCGGTCCAGGCCGTGGTGAACGCCGCCGATGACGGTGGAGCCGACGGCGCCGGTGGCTGTGCCCCGGGTGCCAGCAGGCCGGCCGAGACCGGGGGCGTGGTGGCGAGAGTCGCGTAGCGGTCGGGGCGGTCGGTGGTGTCGGCGGCCGGGAGCGACGCCGCTGCGATCGCGTCCGCCACCGGTGGCGGTGCCGACTGGGCATTGAGGTAGGTGGTGCCGCCGGGGTTCGGGCCCGCCGCGTCGCCCGCCGTCGAGGCGGTCGCCGGCGGCATGCTCGGTGGAGGAGCGAGGGGCATCGTCGGCACGGGTGGTGCGGGAATGCCCGGAGGCGCGACGATGCCGGGCTGGGCGGTGACCGTCGGGCCGGTCGGGGGCGCAGCGGCCGTTGCGACCGCCGCCGCGGGAACCGGCGGTGCCACGACGCCGGCCGCGAGGGGAATCGGGCCCGTCGTCGCCGGCGGAGTCTGTGAACCGGGAGCGGCGGGTGGGGGCGCGGCCGCCATGTCGATCGTCGGAGGCGTGAAGGCGGGAGCCTCGCTCACCTCCGGAGCCACCGCGGACGACGGCCCCTTCTGGACGACGGAGTAGGCGCCGTACAGGATCGTGCCGAAGAGCACGAGGACCACGAGGGGCTTGATCGCCTCCATCGAGTCGGAGTCCCGATCCGAGCGGCTGGAGTGCCTGGAACGGCTGGCCATGGAACTGCGTCCTTCGGGGTGCAGTGACAGCACGTGGGTGCTGGCGTCAGCCCGCGCCGCGGCGGGGATGCCGGAGCGGTGGGCGACGGATGGTAGGAACCGGTTCCCGGCCCCGCCAGATCGCTTCGCCCCATGGAAACCGAGGCGAATGGCGGGCCGGCATGGCTGGCGGCGACGT
>JBIIMU010000310.1:0-3914 GCA_044337845.1 Pirellulales bacterium
GCGACGGACGCGATGCCGACGACCAGGTGCAGGCGGGGACGTGGCAAAATGTCTTCGGTCGCGGCGGGCGGGTGGAAAATTCTACAGTCGCAGGCGGGGTTGGCCGACGGCGGAGGACGGTCCCGTACCGGCGGCCCGAGGCCGCCGGGGGGAGCCCGTGCATCACGCAGCAGACGGTAATCTAGGCATGTTCGGTAAGCCACGCAAATTTCTTTCGTTCCCCGCCCCGAGGCCCGTTCACCCGGTTCTTTTTCGGTGAATTCACCATTTTCAGGCGTCTGAGCCGACCCTCCTCCACTCCACCGCTCGCATGCCACCCGGCTCGCCTCCGTCCTCCGTCGTCGCCAGCCACTCCGGCGGGGCCATGCCCTGGCCCATCGACCCGCCGTTGGAGGCGGGCGAGCAGGTGCTCGCGACCGGACGGTTCGATCTCGACGCCGGACTCCGCTTCAGCGACGGGGCGATCGTGCTGACCACGAAGCGGGTGATCGCCGACCGACCGGCGTCGGCGGCGGGCACCCTCGCGGGCGACGGTCCGTGGACCTGGCCGATCGGACCCGAGACGCGGCTCGACGTGCAGCTCCGCTCGGCCGTGGGCCGCGTCGAGCTGTTCGACGGCGATCGGATCGTGGCCCGCTGGCTGTTCACGCCGGCGCGGGCCGACGGGATCCATGCGATCGAAGACGCGTTCGATGCCCGGGTCGCCGGCCCCGACGGCCTGAGCGAACCGGCCGGCGGCCGGACGGACCGGCCGGCGGGCGGCCCCGCCGTCGCCGAGCCCGACGAAAAGCCCCTGCCGGCGGGCCGGGGGCTGGCCGACGACGCGGGCGGCACGGCGTCGTGGCAGGCCCTGTTTCGCCTGATCTCGTTCGCCCGACCTCACGCCGGGATGGCGATTCTCGGCGGCCTGCTCTCGCTGGCGAGCACCACCGCGGCCCTGGTGCCGCCGTACCTGACCATGCCGCTGGTGGACAAGGTGCTCATTCCGCGGCAGAACGGCGCCGACGTCCCCTTCTCGACGGTGTGGTGGTATCTCGGCGGCCTGCTCGCCGCGGCCCTCGCCGCCTGGCTGCTCTCCTGGGCGCAGACCTGGACGCTCGCCTGGGTGAGCGAGCGGATCGCAGCCGGGCTGCGAACGCGAACCTACGCGCACATGCAGACCCTCTCGCTCGACTTCTTCCAGGGCAAGCGGACCGGCGACCTGATGTCCCGCGTGGGCAGCGACACCGACAAGATCAACGTGTTCCTGTCGGTGAACCTGATCGAGTTCGCCTCCAACGTGATGCTCCTGGCGCTCACGGCCGTCGTGCTGGTCTGGCTCAACCCCACGCTCGCGCTGCTGACGCTCGTGCCGTTTCCCTTCGTGGTCTGGCTGATCTACGGCGTTCGCGAGCGGCTCCGCCGCGGGTTCGCCCGCGCGAGCGTCGCCTGGAGCGACATGACGAGCGTGCTCGCCGATGCCATTCCCGGCATCCGGGTCGTGAAGGCCTTCGCGCAGGAACGCCGCGAGATCGACCGCTTCATGACCGCCAACGAGCGGGTGCTCGAGGCCAACGACCGCGTCAACGTGATCTGGTCGTTCACCGGGCCGATGGTCAGCCTGATCAGCGAGATCGGCCTGTTGGTCGTCTGGGCGTGCGGGGCATGGCTGGTGTTCACCGCCGGCGTGACGGTGGGCGGCCTGACCGCGTTCCTCGCCTACATCGCCCGCTTCTACGGCCGCGTCGAATCGATGATCCGCATGGTGCCGGCCACCCAGCGGGCCGCGGCGAGCGCCCAGCGCATCTTCGAGATCCTCGACTGCAAGCCGTCGGTGGCGGAGGCGGCGAAGCCCGTGCGGCTCGGGCGGGTCGCGGGCCGGATCGAGATCGCGGGCGTGCACTTCCGCTACGGCGCCCGCGAGGTGCTCCACGGCATCGACCTGGTGATCGAGCCGGGCGAGATGATCGGCCTGGTGGGGACGAGCGGCTCCGGCAAGTCGACGCTCGCCAACCTCGTCTGCCGCTTCTACGACCCGTCGAGCGGCGCGATTCGCATCGACGGCGTCGATCTCCGCGACGTCGACATCGCCGACTACCACCGCAACCTCGGCTGCGTGCTCCAGGAGCCGTTCCTGTTCTTCGGCACGATCGCCGAGAACATCGCCTACGGTCGGCCCGACGCCGCCCGCGAGCGGATCGTGGAGGCCGCCCGGGCCGCCGGCGCACACGATTTCATCCTCTCGCAGCCGCTGGCCTACGACTCGCGGGTGGGCGAGCGCGGCGGCGGCCTCTCCGGGGGCGAACGGCAGCGGCTGTCGATCGCCCGCGCCCTGCTCGTCGATCCGCGGATCCTGGTCCTCGACGAGGCCACCTCGAGCGTCGATGCGGAGACCGAGGCGATCATCCAGGCGGCGATCGACCGGCTCGTGACCGGCCGCACCACGATCGCCATCGCCCATCGGCTCTCGACGCTGCGGCGGGCCAATCGGCTCGTCGTGCTCGACGCCGGGAGGATCGTCGAGGTGGGCACCCACGACGAGCTGCTCGCGGCCGACGGCATGTACGCCCGGCTGTACCACGCCCAGATGAAGGCGGCCGAGGAGGCCGCGGCGCCGACCTGACCACCCGGCGCGACGGATGCACACCATGACCTCACCCGAAACCACGACCGGCAGCTCGCCCGAAGGCTGGAGGCTCGAGCGGCTCGAGCACGGCCGGCTCGACCTCGTCGACGCGCTCGGCCGGCGGCATCACGACGTGGACGTGCTGCGCGCCTTCCCGGTGACCGCGCCCACCGGACCGGTGGCGATCATCGCGGCCGACGGCGGCGAGCTGGCGTGGGTCGAGTCGCTGGCCGAGCAGCCCGCCGAGCTGCGGCGGCTGCTGGAGCGCGAGCTCGCCCAGCGGGAGTTCCTGCCCGTCATCGAGCGGATCGAGGCGATCTCCGACACCGAGCCGGCGGAGTGGACGGTCGTCACCGACCGGGGCCGCCATCGCTTCCGGGTGGCGCATGCCGACGACATCGCCCGGCAGTCCGACGGCGGCGTGTTCATCACCGACACCCACGGGATGCGATACCGCATCCCCCGCGAAGCCGCGCTCGACGCCGTGAGCCAGCGGCTGCTCGACCGGGCGTCCTGATTCCCGGTCCTGATTCCCCGCAGGTTGCCGCTCTCCGCCAGCCTGTGTCGCGGGCGGCCGGGCATGCGGAAGATGGGCCGGTTGCACCGTTCGTGCGGTTCCGGGGGGCATTTTTTCACGAAAAAACCGGGTTTTTTCCTCAACGCGCGGCTTGTGGACTGCGTACAGCGGATTAGTCTCGAAGGGTCCTTCTCAGGAGAGAACCCATGTCCGCGTTCGGCATCCGCCGGTCCCGTTCGACCCTCCTCGCCCGCCTCCGGTCGCTGGCGGCCGTCGGCCTCGTGCTCGCCCCCCAGTCGCCGGCCCTGCCCACCGCCGTCGCCCAGTGCGGCTGTGGCGCCGCCCCTGCCGCGGCCGTCGCGGCGCCCACCCAGACCTACCGCCTCGACTACCAGACCGTGTACGACGAGCGACAGGTGACCGCCGAGCGGGTGTCGTACGAGACCGTCTACGACACCAAGACCTACGCCGTGCAGAAGCCCGTCTGGGAGACGCAGATGCAGGAGCGGCGGTCCACGGTCCAGAAGCCGGTCTGGGAGACGCAGACCCGCGAGGAACGCTTCACCGTCATGAAGCCGGTCTACGAGACCGTCGTCGAGGACCGCAGCTACGACGTGACCCGCGACGTGGTCGAGACGGCCACCCGCGACGAGCAGTACACCGTGATGAAGCCGGTCTACGAGACGGTGATGCAGCAGCAGGTCCAGGTGGTCCGCAAGCCGGTCTACGAGACGAGCGAGCGGGAGCAGGCCTACACCGTCACCGAACCGGTCACCCAGATGCGAACCGCCT
>JBIIMU010000453.1:0-2779 GCA_044337845.1 Pirellulales bacterium
CGCGCGCCCGGGTTCCGCTGCACGATCCCCTCGGTCGCCCCCGCGAGCGTGTAGGCGCCGGTCTCGGTACCGGAAGCGGTGGTCGCGCCGTTGTGCAGCCAGTTCGCCATCCGCGCCGCATCGAACCAGGTCACCCAGGGAACGGGCCGGTTGGCGTTGCCGATCGGCGCGTACACGTAGGGCGACGCCGTCGTGCCCGCTCCGGTGCGGCTGATGGTGCCGCCGATCACCTTGTCGCCCGCCATCCCCGGGTTGTAGAGCGCGGCGACGTGCGGGCCCGCCGGCACCGTCGCGACGCTGTTGAGAAACGTCGCGTACTGGTCGAGGGTGACCTCGAACGTGCCGATCCGGTAGGCGTGGTCGACCGTGCCGTAGCCCGTCGCGGGATCGGCCGGATTGCCGACGTCGCCGATGAAGACCGTGGGGATGTCGATCGCCATCATGCCGCGGGCCTCGAGCTTCTCGACCCGCGCGACAGGGGTGACCTGCCGCCGGCCGGATCGGCGCACCGGGCCGCGAACCAGAAACGACGATCCGACCATGGTGGGCACTCCTCGGGGTGCGCGGAGGATAGGGCCGTCGGCGAGGGCGTGGCAACGGCGAATCCGGCCCGGTGCCGCCGGCGAAGCACGGTAGACTGCGGGGACGACGCCAGGGGAGGCTGGAACCATGATCAGGAGCACCGTCGCCGCGGTCGCCATCGCCGCCTGCGCCGTGGCTGGAGCGCGGGCCGATGCCGTGCCCGAGACGCCGGCCGCCCGGGCGTTGCCCAACGTGGTGATCCTCTACGCCGACGACATGGGCTACGGCGACCTCGGGGCCAACAACCCCCGGTCGAAGATCCCGACGCCCCACCTCGACCGCCTCGCCGCCGAGGGCATGCGGTTCACCGACGCGCACAGCTCGTCGGGCATCTGCTCGCCGTCGCGGTACGCGCTGCTCACCGGTCGCCACCACTGGCGGGACTTCCACGGGATCGTGAACTCGCTCGGACCGACCGTCTTCAAGCCGGGGCAGCTCACGCTGCCCGAGATGCTCCGCCGCTGCGGCTACGCCACGGCCTGCATCGGCAAGTGGCACCTGGGCTGGGACTGGGATGCGATCCGCCGGCCCGGCACGCCGCCGAACTCGATCCGCCACGGCGACTTCGACTGGTCGCAGCCGATTCCCGGCGGGCCGCTGGCCCACGGGTTCGACACCTACTTCGGCGACGACGTGATCAACTTTCCGCCCTACGCGTGGATCGAGAACGACCGCATGGTCGCGGCCCCCGACACGACGCTCGACAAGCCCGCCGGCAGGCCCAAGGAGGGGGAGTGGGAGTGTCGCGCCGGACCCGCGCGGAGCGACTGGGACTTCTCGCGCGTGCTCCCCACGCTCACCGAGCGGGCCGAGGCGTTCGTCCGCTCCCGGGCCGGCAACCCGCAGCCCTTTTTTCTCTATGTGCCGCTGCCGTCGCCGCACGCCCCGATCATTCCCAACGACGAGTTCGACGGCCGGTCGCAGGCGGGGCCGTTCGGCGACTTCGTGGCCCAGACCGACGACGCCTGCGGCCGGGTGCTCGCCGCGCTCCGCGAGACCGGGCTCGACGCAAACACCATCGTGGTGTTCACGTCCGACAACGGCCCCGAGGTCTACGCCTACGCCCGCGACGAGCGGTTCGACCACTGGTCGGCCGCGCCGTTTCGCGGCCTCAAGCGCGACCTCTACGAGGGCGGCCACCACGTGCCCTTCCTGCTCCGCTGGCCCGGCGTGACGAAGCCCGGCACGGTCTCCGACGCGCTCGTGTCGCAGGTGGACCTGATGGCCACGCTGGCCGATGCGGCGGGCTTCGACCTGCCCCCCGACGCCGCGGCCGACTCCCACGACCTGCTGCCGTGGCTGACGGGCCGCGCCGCCGCACCGCCGCGCACCACGATCGTGCACAACACCAATCCGAAGCAGTACGCGATCCGCCACGGCGACTGGCTCCTCGTGGACGGTCCGACCGGCGTGATGGAGCCGAAGCGCCGCTCGCCCCCGGAGGCCTGGCGGACGAAGCACGGCTATCCCGCCGATGACGACCAGCCGGCGGAGCTCTTCGATCTCCGCACCGACGTCGGGCAGCGGCGGAACCGCGCCGCCGAGCTGCCGGAGAAGGTGGCCGAACTCCGCGGCCTGCTCGAGAGGACGCGGGCGGCCCCGCGATCGGTGGCCGGCGGACCGGTGCGGCCGGCCGCGGCCGACGTCGTGAAGGTCTACATCATGCTGGGGCAGTCCAACATGGTGGGCTTCGGTGCCGTCGGCCCCGAGGAGACTCCGGGCACCCTCGAGCACCTGGTGAGGCGCCTCGGCAAATACCCGCACGTGGTCGCGCCGGACGGCTCCTGGAAGGTTCGCGACGATGTCTGGTGCGTGCAGGTGACGGCGGGCAGCCGCAAGGGCTGGCTGGAGCCCGGCTTCGGCGCCCGTCCGCAGTTCATCGGGCCCGAACTCGGCTTCGGCCACGTGATCGGCGACGTGCACGAGGAGCCGGTGCTGCTCATCAAGGCCGCGCAGGGCAACCGCAGCCTCGGCTGGGACATCCTCCCGCCCGGCAGCGAGCGGTTCACGGTGGAGGGCCGCACCTACGCGGGCTACAAGGACACGCCCGATTCCTGGATCGAAGGCCAGCCGAGGAAGCAGGTCGACTGGTATGCGGGCAAGCAGTACGACGACTTCGTCCGCGACATCCACCGCGTGCTCGACACCCTGGGCGAGTCGTTTCCCGCCGCGGCGGGGCGACGGCCGGAGATCGCGG
>JBIIMU010000311.1:0-3895 GCA_044337845.1 Pirellulales bacterium
CTGCAGGTGTCGGCCCGGGCCGACGTGACCTATGCCGACGTGGCGCGGCGGCTGGCGGCCCGCTGGGGATTCCCGGCCGATCTCGTGCGGCCCTGGACCGTCGCGGAGTCGGCCGCGGGCCTGGAGCACGTTCCCCTGCACACCACCCTCGATGGCTCGGCGGTGCGGGATAGACTCGGGCTCGAGCCGCCCGATCCGTGGGCGGCGATCGACGAGGTGGCCTGATGGCGACGACGGTGGCGGGCGAGGCGGCGTGCAGCATCTGCGGCGGCGGCACGCTCGAGGAGATGGCCGACTACCGGGGGCTCCGCCGGGTGACGAGTGACTGCCGGGCTTGGCCCGCCGGTGGCCGGCTGGGCGTGTGCCGCGGGTGCGGCGCGGTGCAGAAGCCGGCCGACGACGCGTTCCTCGCCGACATCGACGCGATCTACACGACGTACACGATCTACCATCAGGGGGCGGGCGCCGAGCAGGCGGTGTTCGAGCAGTCGTCGGGGCTGCCCGCCTCGCGGTCGGTGCGGCTCCTGGAGACCTTCCGCGATCGCGCAGGCCTGAAGCCCACCGGGCGGATGCTCGACGTCGGCTGCGGTAACGGGGCCACGATCAGAGCGTTCGGCCAGGTCGCGCCCGGCTGGACCAAGGCGGGCACGGAGTTCGACGGCAAGTATCGCGCCGAGGTCGAGTCGATTCCGCACACCGAGCCGCTGCACGTGGGGCCCGTGGAGGCCGTGCCCGGGGCCTTCGACGTGATCACGATGATCCACGTGCTGGAGCACATCGTTGATCCCGTGGACGTGCTCGCGACGCTCCGCGGCAAGCTCGCCCCCGGCGGCCTGCTGCTCATCGAGGTGCCGCATCACCCGGCCAACCCGTTCGAACTCCTGATCGCCGACCACCGCACGCACTTCACCGCCGACTCGCTGGTGCGGGCCCTCACCGCGGCCGGCTACGAAATCGTGTCGGTGGCGGAGGACTGGATCCCGAAGGAGCTCTCCGTCGTGGCCTGTGCCGCCCGCGGCGCGCTTCCCGCGCCGAGTCTCGGCGACGTGGCTGCGGCCCGGCAGCGCATCGCCAGCAGCTTGGCGTGGCTCCGGGGCACGGCTGACCGACTGCGGCGGCTCGGTGCGGACGGCCCCGTCGGTCTGTTCGGCACCTCGATCGCCGGCACCTGGCTGGCGGCCGAGGCGGGCGACGCCGTCGCCTTCTTCGTGGATGAGGATCCCAACCGGGTGGGCCGGAGCTACCTCGGCAAGCCGGTGCACGCCCCAGCCGACGTGCCGGCCGGCAGCCGCGTGTTCGTGGGCCTGCCGCCGGCCGTGGCCGCGGGGATCTGCACCCGTCTCGCGCGGCCCGGCGTCGCGTTCCTTCCTCCTGCCTGACGCCGCCATGTCCACCGCGCTGCTCGCCATCGGCGTCTTCGCCACCGCCTTTCTCCTCCATCTCGCCTGGTGGCGGATCGCGCTGCCCCGCCGGCAGACGGCGGCGCTGCTCGCCGTGTTCTTCGGGGTGCTCATCGTCTGGCTCGGCGTGTCGCACTTCCTCCCGGGACGCTGGTTCACCGCCGCCGACCGCTGGCAGGCGATCCACGTGGCGATCTTCCACACCGCCTGCGCGCTGGCCTACATCGTCGCCTACTCGGCGCTCGAGCACCGCAGCCCGAGCATGACGCTGCTCGTGGCGGTGGCCGACTCGGGCGGCGCGGGATGCACGCCCGAGCAGCTGCGGAGCCTGCTCGCGGGAGCGAGCCCCGTGGAGGTGAGGCTCGACGCGATGGTGCACGAAGGCATGGTGACCCGCGATGGCGACGGCTACCGGCTCGCCCCGAAGGGCCGGGCCTGGGCCACGGTGCTCTCGAACTGGCGGCGGCTGCTCGGCATGCCGCCGGGAGGCTGACGCCACGCGATGAATCTCCTCGGCATCACCGACCACCGCCCACTCGTCGCCCTCGCCCCGGTGATCGGCCTGGCCGCCTACTGCCTGTCGCACGTGATCACGGCCCGGATCATCCGCGGCCGCAATCCCTATCCCGCGCTCGCCATCGGGGCCCTCGTGGGCCTCGTGGCCACGATCGCGATCACGCTCGCGGCCTGCCGCCGCGATGCGGTGCCCCTCGTGGACACGCTCGCCCTCGTCGGCGTGAACACGCTCGCCGCCCTCGCCTTCGCGTTCGGCTACTTCAACTTCGTGAACCTCACCGTCGCCTCGCTGCGGATCCGGATCCTCGAGGAGCTCGCCGAGGCGGGGGGGCGGCTGCCCCATGCGGCCCTGCTCGACCGCTATGGCACGTCGAGCGTGGCCGACCTCCGGCTCGCGCGGCTCCTCGGCGGCGGCCACCTCGTGGAGCGGAACGGGCGGCTGCACACGGGGCGTTTGCAATTCCTCCTCGTGGCACGCATCTTCGACGGCCTCCGCTGGCTGATCTTCGGACCCGCCTACGCCGCCGCCCTGCGCCGGCCCCCCGCGGCCGCACCCGGCGACTCTCCCCGCACTCCCTGATCACTCCATGACGGCCACGCCCCCCGAACTGACGCACGACTGCGACCTCTCGCTGTTCGTCGCCTGCTACAACGAGGAAGAGGGCATCATCCCCACGCTCGACACCGTGGTGGCGGCCGCGACCGAGGTGGGGATCAGCTACGACATCGTGATCATGGACGACTGCTCGACGGACCGATCGGTCGAGCTGATCGTGGAGTACCTCCGCACGCATCCCGACCTGCCGATCACGCTCTATGTGAACGAGGTCAACCAGGGCGTGGGGGCCAACTACGCCGAGGCCGCGTTCCGCTGCCGGGGCAAGTACTACCGGATGATCTGCGGCGACAACGTGGAGTCGAAGGAGGCGCTCGTCACGATCTTCCGGCGGGTCGGCGAGGCCGACATGATCATCCCGTATCCGGCCGACACCACGTTTCGCGGGCCCTTCCGTCGGGGCGTGTCGCGGAGCTTCACGCTGCTCGTGAACCTGCTCAGCGGCTACCGGGTCCGCTACTACAACGGCCTGGCGGTGCACTACCGCTACAACGTGATGCGGTGGCATTCCAACTCGCACGGCTTCGGCTTCCAGGCCGACCTGATCACGCGGCTCCTCGACCTCAAGGCCACCTATGTGGAGGTGCCCGTCTATCCCAACGAGCGGGCCGGCGGCGAGACGAAGGCCTTCAAGTTCCGCAACATCTGTTCGGTGGGACACACGCTCCTCGAGATCTGGATTCGCCGCCTCGGCAAGCTCGTCTATCCGGAGGCCACCCGCCGGCCGCTGAGCGAGCTGCGGGTCTACCGGGCCGGCGACCTCGGGCACGGCTTCGCCAAGACGATCACCGACACCGGCTCGTCCGCCTCCACGCCGGCTTCCTGAGCGCCGCGCGGCGGCGTCCCTGCCATGCCCACCACCGATTTTCTCGTCGTCGGCGGCGGCATCATCGGGATCGCGATCGCCCGCGAGCTGCGGCGGCGGCATCCCGACCTCGCGGTGACGGTGCTCGAGAAGGAGCCGGCCTGCGGGCTGCACGCCAGCGGCCGCAACTCGGGGGTGCTCCACGCCGGTTTCTACTACACGGCCGACTCGCTCAAGGCGAGGTTCACGCGGGACGGCAATCGCGCGCTCGCCGCCTACTGCGACGACAAGGGCCTGCCGATCAACCGCTGCGGCAAGCTCGTGGTGGCCCGCACGGCCGCCGACCACCCGCAGATGGACGAACTGCTCCGGCGCGGCGCGGCCAACGGCGTCGAACTCGAGAGCATCACCGAGGCCGATGCCAAGCGGATCGAGCCCCGCGTGAAGACCTGCGAGCGGGCGATCTGGTCGCCGCGGACGGCCACCGCCGATCCCGGCGCCGTGCTCGCGGCGCTGCGGGGCGATGCGGAGCGCGAGGGGATCGCCTTCGCCCTGGCC
>JBIIMU010000312.1:0-3876 GCA_044337845.1 Pirellulales bacterium
GAAGACCGCTTCATCCTCGGGGCGGATTCGCTCGTGCGGGCGCTTCGGGGGCCGCTTCGCCCCGACGCCGTGGATGCTCCGCCGCACGAGCTGGTGTTCACGCGGAAGATCTTCAGCCTGGCGCGGTTTCGCCAGCACATGATGGAAGACAACTACTCGGTGCAGGCCTGCCTCCGCACCGACCCCGATGCGGTGCGGCCCGAGCAGTTCACCATCGAGCGGGTGCGGGCGCCCCTCGATCCGGTGCACCTGCTTCGCTACCACGCCCAGCACCCGCCCGAGCAGCGGCTCGAGAGCCTGCTGGCCGCCCTGGCGAGCCGCAACCCACCGCCCGCCATCGACCGCCGCGGGCCGGTGGCCGTCGCGGTGTTTCCGGCCACCTACGACTGGGACGAGCAGCAGCGGGTGCGGCTCGCCGTCGACGCCGTGCTGCGGGCCGATCCCGACGCCATCTGGTGGCTGCTGCGGGAGCACGCCGCCGACGATCGCTACGTGTTCACCGCCTCGCGGGGCCACGACGTGCGGAACTTCACCGTCGGGCAGGTCTGCGGCGATCTCGCCGACGCGCGGCTCTGCCTGGGGTTCACCCGGCGGCTGCCGCTCGTGCCGGGGCGGTTTCCCGAGTCGTTTCATCCGGAGCGGGAGTTTCTCCGCCACGAAGCCAGCTGGCGGGCGGCGCGGATGCCGCTGTTCGCGATGCAGTCGGCGGTCTGCGAGGCCGCGATCCGCGACTGGGAGGGCGTCGAGGCGACGGAACCCGGCGCGGACGGCAGGAGCCATCGGTTCTCAGCGGAGGAGAAGTCGCGGTACGTCGCCGCCCTGCGAGCCGAGATCGACGAACTGGCCCGCACGCGTCGCGCGGCCTGCGAGGAGGTGATCCTCCCCTATCTGCCCGCGCCCCCCGGCTGGGACGGCTTCGATGCGGAACGGGCGGCCGCCGCGAGCCGCTGATTCGCCTCGGGCCGGCGCCACAGGGTCACGCGGTTGTTGCCGGAGTCGGCGAGCGCGGCGGCCGCCATCAGACCTTCACCTCGACCACGCCGCCGACCACGCGGATCGGAAACGCCTCCAGGCTGCACCCGGGAGCCGACAGGCACGCGCCGGAGTCGGCGTCGAACCGGTACGCATGCCACGGGCAGGTGATCGTGGCCTCGTCGGCATCGACCACGCCACGGTCGAGCGGCAGACGGATATGGCCGCAGGCGTTACGAAAGGCCCGGAGCCGGCCCTTCGCCTGCACCACGATGATCTTCGCGCCGCCCGCCTCGAAGGCATAGGGCCTGTCGGCGGGAACCTCGTCGGCCCGCGGTCCCGGATGCCAGCCGCCGTCGCCACCGGGCAGCTGGATCTGCACGAGCTCCAGCGGCGGCTCGGGTGCCGGCGCGGCGTGGTGCGCGTCGTGCATCATGTCATGCCGGCGCCCCCGCGGGGGCGAGCTTCGCGAACAGAATCTCGACGAGCCGATCGACGGCGGCATCGACCGGCGGCGACAGGGCTTCCCCCGCCTCGAACCGCTCGCCCTCGATGAGGTAGGCGGTCACGTCGGCGGGGTAGTCGTCCTCGAGCAGCCAGCGGGCGAAGGCGATCGCGTGGTCCCAGCGGAATGCGTGGAGGTTGATGCCGGCGAGCGGCGGCAGGTTCTCGACCTCCGTGCCCGGCACTTCGAAGAGCGTGCCCGGGTCGCTGCCCGACCGGCAGGCATCGACGAGGATCGCCCGCCGCACGCCCCGCATCTGCAAGGCCACGTCCATGCCACTCGTGCCGCCGTCAACGCAGTGCACGCCCCCGGGGGGCCCGCGATCCGACATCCGCCGGATCAGCACCGGCCCGGCGGCGTCGTCACCCCGGAGCAGGTTGCCGCAGCCAATGACGAGGGTCTGCGGCGGCATCACCTGGTCTCACCGTTCCGAAACGTCGCCACACGCCGGCTGTTCGCGCCGCCGGAGAAACTGGAGCCCATGGCAACCCTGTCGCCCGGCCCTGCAACCCTCTCACAGTGTACGCCGCCGGCGGCGGCCGAGGGAAGCACACGCTGTCGTATGATGCTGGCGGAACGTACGGAGAGCGCTCGACGTGTGTTGCACTTCGAGTGGACCAGATGTGCCGTCCCGTCGAAAGTCGTCCATCGTGCACGAACTGTCGATCGCGAGCCGTGTCGTGGAGCTGGTGGCCGAGCAGGTCCGCGCCGCCGGGGCCGCCCGCGCCGTGGCGATCACCCTGCGGATCGGCGCGCTGTCGTGCGTGCACGAAGACGCCCTGCGGTTCAGCTTCGACCTCGTCCGCGAGGGCACGCCGGCGGCCGGGGCCGAGTTGCGGATCGTCATGGTTCCGGTGACGATCTGGTGTGCGGCCTGCGGCTGCGAGGTCGCCCTGCCGGGCATCCAGAGATTCGCCTGCCCGGTCTGCGGCACGCCCAGCGGCGACATCCGCGCCGGCCGGGAGCTCGACCTCGAATCGATCGAGCTGGAATCGATCGCACTGGTCGGTGACCCCCGCAGCCACGAGGACGACCCATGATCGAGCCCCGGATCCTGGAGGTCCGCACCAAGATCCTCAAGAAGAACGACGAACTCGCCCGCGCGCTGCGGGAGCGGTTTCTGCAGGCCGGCGTGCTCGTGGTGAACATCGTGTCGAGCCCCGGCACCGGCAAGACGGCTTTTCTCAAGGAGACGCTGGCCCGGCTCCGCGCCCGCGGCGAGCCCTGCGCGGCGATCGTCGGCGACCTCGAGACCGACAACGACGCCCGGCGGCTCGCTGCGAGCGGGGCTCCGGTGCGGCAGATCATGACCCACGGCCTCTGCCACCTCGAGGCCGACATGATCGAAGCGCATCTGGAGGGCTGGGATCTCGCGACGCTCCGCTACCTGTTCATCGAGAACGTGGGCAACCTCGTCTGCCCCACGAGCTGGGATCTCGGCGAGGCGGTGCGGCTGGCGCTGCTCTCGGTGACCGAGGGAGAGGACAAGCCGCTCAAGTACCCGGGACTCTTCAACACGGCCGACGTCGCGGCGCTCACCAAGATCGACCTCGCCGCGGTGTGCGAGTTCGATCGCGCGCAGGCCCTGGCGAACCTCGAGGCCGTTCGGCCCGGCATGCAAACGTTCGACGTATCGGCCAAGACCGGAGCCGGGCTCGACGCCTGGCTCGACTGGCTCACCGCCCGCCGCGCCGAGGCAACGGGCTCCCGATCGGAGGCTGGATGACGCGTTCCGAGGTCAGCCCGCGTCGCTCGCACGATGGCGGCAACCGGAAACTCAGGCCCCGCGCCGCCGCCGGCGGATCAACAGGGCCATCGCGGCTCCCGACAGGATCGCGTACGTGGTCGGCTCCGGCACGGGCACCAGGGCGATGAAGTTGCCGAGGTAGGCGTAGTCGATCGTGTAGCCGGTCGGGAGGTTCGAGACCGTGCCGAAGGTGCCGTTGAGGGAGCCGTAGCTGGCGAACACGTAGGCCGGATCGTCGAGCGTGCCGAGCGTGCTGAAGTCGACCGTCGAGGACGGGGCCGTCAGATCCAGCAGGCCGGCCACGCTGAGCAGGTCAGCCGCACCGGAGTTCGTGCCGTCCACCAGGATGGCGAGCGTGCCCGCGAGGGTGCCGCCGCCCCCGACGGTGAACGT
Source organism: Pirellulales bacterium (assembly GCA_044337845.1). GTDB lineage: Bacteria > Planctomycetota > Planctomycetia > Pirellulales > UBA1268 > QWPN01. The sequence goes on from JBIIMU010000312.1 coordinate 3,618, forward strand.
GCCGATCCCGCCGACGCCGGGGGCCATGGTCGCCCCGGCACTGACGGCGAGGCTCGAGGCCAGCGATCCGGTCCCGGTGAGGGTGCCGGCGGCCACCTGGGTCACGCCCGTGAACGTGCTGGCGCCGTTGAGCGACAGTGCGCCCCCGCCGTTCTTCACGAGCGTCTGCGTGCCGGTGTTGCCGGCCGAGGCGATGACGCCGCCGTACGTCACCGTCACCCCCGGATCGACCGTGAGCGTGCCGGTCCCCCCGGCGGCG
>JBIIMU010000504.1:0-3872 GCA_044337845.1 Pirellulales bacterium
GCAGCCGAGCGGAAGGAAGAGATTGTTTTGGTCTGGATCGGGACCCACGCAGAGTACGACCTGCCGCTCCGACGCAAGGGCTAACCACACGCTGGATCAGACGGCGGCTTGCGCCGATCGGTATGCCTGGGCGCCGGGTCCGCCGCTGCTGAGCTTGGTCGTTCTGGCATTCCGGCATGCTACAACCTGGAAGTTGAGGCACGCATGTCCACTGATATCTCGATTGAAACGATGTCGGTCGCCGAGAAGGTGCGGCTCCTTGAAAGCGTTTGGGAGAGCCTGCGCGCTCACCCCGGTGATGTGCAGTCGCTTGCGTGGCACCGCGAAGTTCTCGAGGCTCGTAGGCGTCGGCTCGAGGACGGGCGGGCAACTGTGTCCGCATGGGCTGACGCAAAGGCCCCCGTCGGCATTCATGAAATCGCCCTGGGATACCATCGGTTTCCGGCGAAGCGGTTTCCCTTTTGCATCGACTACACACTGAGCGGCGGCATGCTGGTGGTTGATGCGGTCATCGATGCCCGCCGAGATCCTTTGTGGATTCGGCGGAGACTGCGATAGCAGGGCAGCCAGAACCAGGCGATGAATCAGACGGCGGATAGAATCCAGCGGAATGGCGCGCCCGTGGTCCGCCGCTGATCAGCTCTGCCGTTCTCCAATGACGAGACTTCGATGACGGCCGTCCACCCGATTCGCCTGCGGTTCTCGAACGCGTATTTGCTCGTTGGGGATCATCGTCCTGTCCTCATCGACACGGGATCAAGTGGCGATGCCCGAGCAATTCGGGCGGCCTGCACTGCCGTGGGAGTCGAGATACGCGATCTGGCGCTCATTCTTCATACGCATGTTCATTCTGATCATTTCGGCAACACAGCGGATCTGGCTGCAACCGCGAAATATCCCGTGTCGTATCACCCAAACGACTGCGTCCTCGCCGAGCAGGCGCATAACGGCCGTCTCCAAGGCGTGGGCGTGCGTGGGCGAATCCTATCTCGACTACTGAGCAACCTTCCTTTTCAGTCGTGCCGAGTCGACATCGAGGCCTCTGAAGGCCTGAGGCTGGACGAGTTTGGAGTTCCGGCCACCGTCCTGCACACTCCAGGGCATACGGCTGGTTCCATTTCGGTGCTTATGGACGGCGGAGATGCAATCGTCGGTGACATATTGATGGGCGGCTATGCCGGAGGCGCAGTATTGCCGAGCCGGCCTAACTTTCACTATTTCGCCGACGATTTACCGCTGGCGATGGACAGCCTCGATCGGGTGCTGCGCGTCTCATCCGGCCGGCTGTTCGTTGGGCACGGAGGGCCAGTGTCTCATGCGGCCGCTCTACGCTGGCGAGCGTCTCGGGCGTATACGGGAGAACCACGCAATGCAGCGGACTCGCGATAATGTCAGGCGGCATGGCAAATCCATCAGTCACGAGCCGTTGATCGCAGCCGTTCGGCAGAAGTCCTCAGTCATGAATTCATGCGACGATCGGTACTTCCTGTCGCTGGATTCCGAAGTATGGGCCATTCGCGAGAAGGCCTTCACTGGCCTGTTCAACGAAGGCTCTCGAGCCGTAGCGACGTTGATTGCGGGAGTATCACACAGTCGCCCGAGAGTGCGGGCTGCCTGCGTTGCTCTTATGGATCACCTTGGTGATGAGCGATGCTGCAAATCACTTGAGCGGGCTCTTCATGATGCCTCTCCACTGGTGCGTAGGCATGCCGTCCATGCGATTGGATGCCAAAGATGCAAGGTGCGGCCGCTATCCATCGATGTCGTGGCGGCGTTGATCGAGCGAGTGCTAAACGATACCAGCCCAAGAGTGCGCCGCGTGGCAGTCCATCAACTCGGTCTTCAGCCTCGTGATGCACGGGCAATCCAAGTGCTCAAGAATGTGATCGCTGAGAGCCAAGATGCAGGGCTCGTGTCACGGGCCAGGCACGCCTTAGGCCTGCAGCAAGCGGACAGGGGCGATCCCTTGGCAGGGCTACCCTGGCGATAGAGACTGGTTCCATTCATGGGGGCAGGTCACCCGGAGACCGTCGATATGTTTCACGCCGAGACCAAGGGTGTGATCTCCGAAGGCGCGCGCGGCCGCGATCTTCAATCCCGGCGTGCGGCGGTTCCTCTCCACAGCCAGCACCGGATTCATTGAGATGCAGAACGGATCTCTGGCATTGTTCGTCATGTCGTTTCTATCTGTGTCCACCTGGACGACCGTGGTGCTGGCCCTCGGCAGGCATGAGCGGGGATTCCTGGGACTGATCGGCGGTTGGGTCGCCACAGCAGTTCTGGCTGCGCTGTGGCAGGCAGACGCGATCCCGTGGCTTCGGGAGTTCATTCTGCCGGTGATCATCGTATGGCTCGGTGCCATTGCCCTTCTCATCCATGCGACTGGATTGGTCTGGACCGGCAACGAATCCGGACGTCGGCCCCTCCTCTGCTGTGCCGTGGCGAGTCTTGTCATCAACGTCGCCGCCGTCCTGCTGTTTCTTTGGGCAGCTACGGTGGGCCCCGGTGGCGTATAACGTGGGGACGTGGATGACGTGCGCACACGATACGGCAGTGAGGCCGTCCATAGCTGAGGAGCCCGCCACGCATGCCGAACCTTCGATCCGTCTGCGTGTTCTGCGGGTCGAGCCCCGCCGTCGATGATCTCTACGTGGCGTCCGCCCGCGAGGTGGGCGGCCTGCTCGCGTCTCGAGGCCTACGGATCGTCTACGGGGGCGGGCGGCTCGGGCTCATGGGCGCCCTGGCCGACGCCGCGGTGGCCGCCGGAGGCGAGGTCGTCGGCGTGATCCCGGGGGCGCTCGTCGAGAAGGAGGTCGCGCACCGAGGACTCTCCGAGCTTCGGGTCGTGGGCTCCATGCACGAACGCAAAGCCCTGATGGCCGACCTGTCAGACGCGTTCATCGCCCTGCCCGGAGGCATCGGCACCCTCGAGGAGTTCTTCGAGATCTGGACGTGGGGCCAGCTCGGACTGCACCACAAGCCGTTCGGCCTGCTCAACGTGGGCGGCTTCTACGATCCGCTGCTCGCATTTCTCGACCAACTCGCCGACCGTCGCTTCCTGCGGCCGGAGCACCGCGACATGGTGCACATGCGATCGGTCACGAGCGAGCTGCTTCACGCGATGGAGAGCTATCGCCCCATCGACGCCTGGCAGTGGCTCTCGTCCACGGAGTCGTGATCAGCGGGGAGTGATCGCGTCGATCTTCGCGGCCAGAATGAAGTCGTTCTCGGAAAGTCCGCCGATGGCATGGGTGAAGATCTCGATCCACACCCTTCGGTAGCCCTCGAGATGCAGATCGGGATGATGCTGCTCCCGCTCGGCCAAGGCCGCCACGTTGTTCAGCACCTTGATGGCCGACCGGAAATCGGCGAACTGCCAATCGCGTCGAATCCGGGTGCCGTCGTGCGTCAGCCGCCAGCCGGGGAGTTGGGCCAGTTGCGCCTCGGCTTCCGCGGACGAGTACGGGGCAACGCCCCCTTCGCAGGGAACGCACTTCTTGGCCGCGAGGTCGATCGGGCACTGCGCGGGCTTCGGGGACGGTTCGGGGGTGCTCATGCCGGTCAGTATCGTCCCTCGAAGCCCGCGAATCCACCGTGCACGATGGTGCTCGATCCGGCGGTGATTCCCGACAGCGACCCCGGCGAGGTGATGGTCGCCGGCCACTGGGCATCAGCCTGCGCGATGTTGCCGACGCCGACGACCCGGTAGCCGAGCCACAGGCTCCAGTGATCGGTCACGTCCCATGCCAGGCTCGTATCGACCGAGCCGAGCCACGAGAACACGCCGAGCGTGGAGTGCACCTTCACGGGGCTGCCGTCGCTGTCGAACGTGGCATATCCCCCGTCAGCCTGCTCCAGGCCGCTGGTGTTCG
>JBIIMU010000313.1:0-3870 GCA_044337845.1 Pirellulales bacterium
CGCGGCCGCCATCACGGCGCCGGCGGCTCCGGCCGACGCCTCCAGGAACGAGCGCCGGGAAACCTGCTCGCCGGCCTCGTCGGTGCTCGACCTCGCTGCTCGTTCCATGTCGCCGTTCTCCGTGATGGGGGTCTCGAGGCGGGGGCCGCGGCGATTCGTCGTACCACCGGCGATCGCCCGCTAGTGTCTTTCCGACATCGGGCGGGAAAAGGCCATGCAACGCGAGACCGGAACCGGGTTCAGTGGGCCTGACGGCACCGAGCCCCGCCGGGAGGGGGAATGGCATGGGCCCCGAGCCCATGGAACAGGCCCCGTGGCGTCGCCGTGGCACTTTTTCCGATTCGGGGGGAAATAGGGATGGGCGGGGATTTTTTAAAAACCCGCTCCACGCACCGGCAGGGGCTGGTGCGTCTCATCGCAAACAGGGGGGTGGACCCATGGTTGGGAGAAAGAGTCCGTTCGCGGCACGCGTCCGTTTGGCCGTCGGGATCGTGGCGACGGTGCTGGGAATGGCGACCTGTAGCGACGCCCTGGCACAGACCCGCGGAAGCTGGAACGTCGATGCCGACGGCCTCTGGAGCGGCACCTCCAACTGGCTGAACAACACTGTCGCGGGTGGCATCAGTGGTACTGCCACGTTTGCCAACAACATCACGGCCACCCGCACCGTCACGCTTGACACCTCCCGATCCCTTGGAAGTTTCATCTTCGGCGACGCCAACACGTCATCGGCGGCGAGTTGGATCGTAGTGAGTTCCGACACGCAGACGATGACGATGAATAACGGTACGAACAGTGCGACGATTACCGTCAACGCCCTCGGCACTGGAGCCACGGCGACGATTTCGTCCACGCTCGCTGCCAGCGGCACGACGCCGTCCATCATCAAAGACGGCCCCGGCACTTTGACATTGGGTGCCACCAATACTTTTACGACCAAGCTCGCGATTACGGCGGGCACCCTGCAAATCAGCGCAGACCGGAACCTGGGGGCGATAGGCACTTTTGCGACCGACCGGATCACGATCTCGAATGGGGCCACACTGCGAACAGGTGCGGCTTTCACCTTGAGCGGCAGTCGCGGTCTCACCATCGGCTCGGGTGGCGGTACGATCAGCGTCAACGGCGGTATCCTGACAATGCCCGTGCGGGTGACAGGCTCGGGCAATACCGCGACCGTGACCGGCTCCAACTCCCTGGTGCTTCAGAACACTTCGGGAACGGCGTCGGACGTCAACTGGGATTTCTCGGCCAATAACGGCATACGAGCCCTCTTCGAGGGCGTGAATGCCCTCGGAACAGGCAGCGTCGTGGTGCGCAATGGCGTCAGGCTCATGCAGTCCGGGACCGCGAGCGGCGCCGGTACGATCACGAATCCCGTCACGCTGGAGAGCGGCGCGGGGTTGACCGCGCGAGTAGCGGCGACGTTCAGCAACGTGATTTTCCCCACGTCGGGCACGGTCGTCCTGAACAAGGACGATCAGGCCACGGCAACTCTCACCATCACGTCGAGCGGATCGCTCGCTGGTAATCTCACCATCGATACGACGCAGGGCGGCTCGAACAGCGTCGGCAGCGTATTCCTTGACGGCGTGTTTTCCGGGTCGGGCGGACTCGTGAAGACCGGCACGGGCGCTTCCGGCTTGCTCATCCTCCGTGGGGCCAACACCTACACCGGCACCACGGCAATCAACTCCGGCACGCTGCAACTCGGGAACGGCGGCACCGTCGGCAGGCTTTCCCCGTCGAGCGTGATCACGGGCTCGGCCGGCGGCACGATCGTCTTCAATCGCAGCGACACGATCTCCTCCGGCACGCACTTCACCAGCGTGATAGGCGGAGCGATCAACGTCACGAAGTCGGGCTCTGGCATAGTCCTTTTCGGCGGGTCCAACACCTACACCGGCAACACGACGATCAACACAGGCACGCTTCGGCTGGGCGCTGCCGGCTCGATCGCCAATAGCGGCACGATCAGTGTCGCGAACGGGGCGTTTCTCGACATCTCCGCGGTGAGTGGCGGTTATTCACTCGCCGCAGCCCAGTGGCTGCAGGGTTCCGGCACGGTGCTCGGCGACGTGTCGGCTCTGGGCACGATCGCCCCGGGCCTCTCCGGCTCGGTTGGCACGCTTTCCTTCGCGAACGCCCTCGCCCTCGGCGGCGGATCCATCCTCAGCTACGGGCTCAACGGGACCGACACCACGGCCGGCGGCGGGATCAACGATCTCTCCTCGGTGGCCAGCAACCTCACCCTTGCCGGAACGCTGAACATTAGCGAGATCGGCGTCGGCAGCTTCCTGTCGGCCACCCAGGGCAGCACCTGGCGGCTGTTCGACTACACCGGCACCCTCACCGACAACGGCCTGTCGCTCGGCACGACGCCGGCGCTGTCGCCCGGTCTCAACTTCTCCGTCGACACCTCGACGCCCAACCAGGTGAACCTGATCGTCGTGCCGGAACCGGCGGTGATCGCGCCGACCCTGTTCGGATTGGTCGCCGTATGGGTCGTGCGGGCAAGGCGTAGGCGAACGACCGTCGGGGCGTGACGACGACTCCTGGTCGAAGCCCGTGCCGCGAGAGTGCCGCTGATGAGTCGCTTCGACCTCCCACCTTCACGCAGCGACGATCGGAAGAGGCGCCGGCGCCGTACGACTCGGTCGCTGAGGATCGAGGTGCTCGAGAGCCGTCGCGTGCTCTGCGGCGGCGGATTTCTCGACCACGACCATGACCACGCGACCGTCGCCCAGTCGGGAGACGTCGGTCACTCGTTCGACGTGCTGCTCACGGCCTCGACGCGAACGCTCCCCGCGTTCGATGGCGGCGTCACGCTCTCGGCCACCGCGGCCAACGGCTTGCCCGACCTCCACAGCCTCCCCGGCGCCCCGACGGCGATCTATCTCGACTTTGACGGCCACGGGGATCTCGGGGCGTTCGACACCGACGGCGCCCCCACGACCTTCAGCGCGGCCGAGGCGGCCACGATCGCGGAGGCCCATCGGCAGATGGGCGTCTACTTCGCAATGTTCGACGTCAATGTGACGACGGTGAAGCCAACGGTGCCGATGGCGTGGATCGTGATCAGCAACGACGTCACCGGCGGCTCCAGCCGGGTCGGCGTGTTTCCCAACACGCAGCCCATGTCGTGGATCGCGAGCAGCAATGCGGCATCGCGGGTGTCCGGGATCGCCCACGAGATCGGTCATAACTTCGGCTTGATGCACCAGTCGGATTACGACCTCTCCGGCAACCTGACCAGCGAATACTCCAACGGCACCGGCGACCTCCGCGGCGCGCTGATGGGCGTGGACTATCGCCAGGACGTGAACAAATGGACGCTCGGCCATCCCAACGACTCGGCGAGCGAGCTGCAGGACGACATCGCGGTGATCGCGGCGGTCATCAGGAAGTATCAGGCTCCCGGCGGCGACGGCTTCCGCCCCGATGACTTCGGCGGCACGGTTGCCGCGGCCACGCCGCTGGCGGCCACCGCGGGGGCCAGGTCGGTGTCGGGGGTCATCGAGCGGATGACCGACGTCGACACGTTTTCGTTCACCGTGTCGAGCGGTAGCGCCGTGATCTCCGTCGTGCCCACGAAGCCTTCGGGGCTCGATGCCGCGGTGGAGGTCTTCGACGCCACCGGCACGCTGGTCGCGGCCCGCGACGGCGATGCGAACGAGCAGCAGATCGTCCTGCCCGCAGGGACCGGCACCTGGTACGTCTCGGTCTCGAGCCACGGCAACTATGGCGATGTCGGCGCCTACGAGCTCGTGGTGAACGACCTGCCGGCGGGCTGGGAGTCGGCCGACGTCGGCAGCACCGGCAACCTCGGCGACGCCGGATTCGGGGCAGGCACCTTCACCGTCTCCGGAT
>JBIIMU010000314.1:0-3860 GCA_044337845.1 Pirellulales bacterium
GATCCTGAAGTCGGCCACCGAGTGGCAGGCCGACCTGGTCGTGATGGGGGCGCGGGGGCACGGCGGCCTGCAGAGCCTGCTGCTCGGCAGCGTGTCGCGGGCGGTGGTCCACGGCGCCCATCTGCCCGTGCTCGTGGCGCGGGCGGCCCCGCCTGCCGACCGGCCGCTCCGCGTGCTCGCCTGCCACCATGCCGCCAGCGCGGCCGCCGTGGCCAAGGCGATCGGCCATCTGCACTGGCCCGCCGGCACCTCCGGCGCGGTGATCGGAGTGGCGGAGTCGCTCCTGGCCGGGCCGCTGCCCGCGTGGCTCGAGAATCGCGTCCGCGATCCCGACACCGCCGCGGTGGCCCAGGCCTGGCGGCAGGAGCACGACGCCGAGGTGACCTCGCTCGAGGCATCGCTGGCGTCGTTCGCCTCGTCGCTGCCGGCCGGTTTCCGCGCCGCGAAGCCGATCGTGGCCCAGGGCAACCCCGGCGACCAGGTCACCGCGCGGGTGAAGGCCGACGGCATCGACCTCGTGGTGCTCGGCCGCACGCCCACCGACGCCCTCTCACGGTGGATGCTCGGCAGCACGTCCGAAGCCGTGCTCTCCCACGCCCAGGCCAGCGTGATGATCGTGCCGGTCGAGCGTTAGCCCGCCCCGCGACGGGCCGTCGATGCGGCTCAGAGCGCCTCGGCGGGCCGCTGCACGCACGCGGGCCCCGCGGCCACGCTCTCGATCTGGATCGTGGAGTGGGCCACGCGGAAGCGGTCGCGGAGGACCGTCTCGGCCTCGGCGAGCAGGTCGTCGCGGTCCACGCCGTCGGTGGCGACGAGATGCACGGTGAGCGAGATCTCCGAGGTGCTCGCGCCCCAGACGTGCAGGTCGTGCACCTCCGCGACGCCCCGCAGGCCGGCGAGCGCGGCCTCGATCGCCTCGGGCTCCACGCCGCGGGGCACCGCGTCGAGGGCGAGGTCGAGGCTCTCACGAAACAGCCCCCACGTGCCCGCCACGATCACCGCCGCCACCACCAGGCTCACCACCGGATCGATCCAGGCCGCGCCGGTGACCGCGATCGCCACGCCGGCCAGCACCACGCCCAGCGACACGGCCGCGTCGGCCGCCATGTGCAGGAACGCACCGCGGACGTTGGCGTCGCCGTGGCCGCGGAGGAAGAGCAGCGCGGTGAGCGTGTTGATCACCACGCCCACCGCCGCGACGGCGATCACCACCGGTCCCGTGACCGGCTCGGGCGACCGCAGCCGGTGCACCGCCTCCCAGGCGATCCCGCCGCAGGCCACGAGGAGCAGCACCGCGTTGGCGAGCGCCGCGTAGATCGTCGAGCGGCGGAGCCCCCACGTGTAGCGCCGCGACGGCGGCCGGCGGGCGAGCCACGCGGCGCCCCAGGCCAGCAGCAGGCCGAGCACGTCGCCGGCGTTGTGGCCGGCATCGGCGAGCAGGGCGAGCGAGCCCGCGGCCACGCCGGCCACCGCCTCCGCCACCACGAACAGCGTGTTGAGGGCCACGCCCGCGGCCATCGCCCGGTCGAGGTGCTCCGGCGCGAGGCCATGGGCGTGACCGTGGCCGCAGGCGGTGCCGGGGGGATGCGTGTGGTCGTGTGTCATGGCGTACGATTGGCTCGCGTGCAGTGTCGCACCGGCGGTCGATTCCCAACAGGGTACATCCATGGAACCTCTCCGGGTGGCGGTGATCGGGCGGACGGGGCGCGGCGACTGGGGGCACGCGATCGACGAGCTGTGGCGCGACATCGAGGCGGCGGAACTGGTGGCCGTGGCCGACGAGAGCGAGGAAGGGCTCGCCAAGGCCGTCTCCCGCCTGAAGCTCGACGCCGCGAAGCCCGGCACGGCGTTCCGCGACTGGCGGGCGCTGTTGGCGGAGGCACGGCCCGAGATCGTGGTGCTCTGCATGCGGCACCTCGACTGCCATGCCGAGATGGCGATCGCCGCCGCCGAGGCGGGCGCGAAGGGCATCTTCATGGAGAAGCCGTTCGTGCGCACGCCGGCCGAGGCCGACGCCGTGATCGCCGCCTGCCAGAAGGCCAACACGAAGCTCGCTCTCGCGTTCGTGAACCGCCACTCGCCGGCCTACGCCGCGGCGCGGGACCTGATCGAGGAGGGCCGGATCGGCAAGGTGCTCGAGCTTCGCGGTCGCGGCAAGGAGGACAAGCGCGGCGGCGGGGAGGATCTCTGGGTGCTCGGCAGCCACGTGCTCGACATGCTGGCCGACCTCGGCGGCGCGCCGCAGTGGTGCCAGGCCGCGGTCACCCTCGGCGGCCGTCCGATCACGAAGGCCGACGCGGTCGAGGGGCCCGAGGGCCTCGGGCTGATCGCGGGGGATTCGGTGGCGGCGACGTTCGGCCTGGCCGACGGGCCGCTCGGCTTCTTCGCGAGCGTCCGCGACGCCGGGCTCAAGCAGCCTGCCTTCGGCCTGACGATCGTGGGCACGGCGGGGGCGATCCACATCCGGCCCGACTTCGTGCCCCACGCCTATTTCCGGGCGGCGCCGCTCTGGCGGATGGACAAAGACTACCCCTGGCAGCCGATCGGGCCCGAGGGGCTCGGCGGTCCGTTGCCCGAGGCCGATGCCGATCGGGCCGCGGAGCGGGCCAGCTGGGGGCGTCGGGCCGCGGTCGATCTGCTCGATGCCATCGCCGAGGATCGCGAGCCGGAGACGGGCATGTATGCCGGTGCCACGGCGGTGGAGATGACCGCCGCCGTCTACGCCTCGGCCCTGTCGGGCCGCCGCGTCGATCTGCCGCTCACCGACCGCGGCAACCCGCTGGCGTGATCGGAAAAAAGGGCCATGCCCGGAGGAGGTCCCGCGGCAGCATCCGTGCTGTGGGGCCCCGTTCCGTGGTTGAGTTTCCTGAGCGGATGGAACCGACAGGCAAAAACCTACTCCTCCATCCGGGCATGGCCGAACGTCGTCGGGTGAATCGTCAGGCGGTCAGATCGTCGATGCGCTGCCGGAAGCCCGGCATCTCGCTCGTCACGTAGGCCGACCAGGCGGCCGGCTGCCAGAGTTCCACGCACACCGCGGCGCCCACCACCATCAGGCTGCCGCCCGGCTCCACGCCGAGAAACTCGCGGAACCCTTCGGGCACCACCAGCCGCGAGCGGTTGGCCAGCGACACGGGCTGCTGGCGGGTCGAGAGCAGGCGGCCGAGTTCCTGCACCTGGGCGACCCGCTGCGTGAGCAGGCCAGCCTGCAGCTTGCTGCGGACCACGTCCATCGCGGCCTCGAGCCTGGGGCTCCAGAGGGCCGCGGGCCAGAGCGACAGGCAGCCTGCCCGCTCCTTCGCGAGGATCAGCTTCGGGCCGGATGCCAGGAGCGGATCGGCCAGCTCCGGCGGTACGGCGAGCCGGTAACGGTCGTCGAGCGACCGCACGTGTTCGCCGATCAGCAGGTCGGCCGTGGAGGCCATGGTCGATCACGCTGCCCACTGGCCCGCCTCCGCGGGATTCAGGCGGCCGTCCAGGTGCCCGCCTCGTCGTTCAGGGCTTCAAGCCCACAGAAAATAGGCTCTCAGCACTGAAATGGGCTTCAAACCCACGGGCGGCAGTTTACCCGGTTCTTCGGGGCCTGCAAGTGGCCGTGCCGCCGGCCCGTCGTGAGGCTCGCGGCTGCCCGTGCCCCGTCGCCGGGCGCTCGCCTCGGCCCTCCAGGCCTCGGCTCTCTCGGATGCCGCCGGCGCTTCGCCATCCTGGCTCCGCTGGGCGTCATACGCCGGCTCGCGGGGCACGGGCAGCCCCTCGCTGACTTCGATCCCGGGAAGCCGCAATCGCGTGAGCGATGCGGACCGCCCCGTGGTTCGGTCGTACGGCTTACGCCGTTACGCTTCCGGGGGTCGTCGTGAAGC
>JBIIMU010000315.1:0-3854 GCA_044337845.1 Pirellulales bacterium
GATCAGGCTGAAGGCGTCGGCGCCCCACTTCACGAAGAGTGGTCCGATCATGAACTCGGTGCCGGCCGTGTGCTCACCGGCATACATGCCCCAGAAGGCGGTCGGCCCTTTGAGGGCCTTCGCCGGCACCCGCTGCCGCTCGTACTCGCTCGAAGCGGCCTCTTCGAGCTCCTCGATCTCGCGTTCCAGATGGCTCATGCCCGCTTCCCCGTGACGGTCTTCTCGTACTTCCGCACGTCGTCGAGCCAGGCCTCGCCGACGGGCACATCCTTGGTGTGGCAGTAGTGGTCCCAGACGGCCCCGAAGGGCAGGCCCTTGGCCTCCTCCTGGAGCGCGAGCCGGGCGGTGAGGTCCCCCTCCTTCTCGGCCTTCCGGATCGCCGGCGGCTCGAGCAGCCCAATCAAGAGCGCCCGCAGCATGTTGCGGGTGCCGATGGCCCAGGCCGCGATCCGGTTGATGCTGGCGTCGAAATAGTCGAGGCCGATGTGCACCCGCGTGGGATCGCCGCAGGCGACGATCTCACGGGCGATGGCCAGGAGGTCGTCGGTGAGCGTCACCACGTGATCCGAATCCCAGCGGACGCCGCGGCTCACGTGGAGGAGGATCTCGGGGAGATACACGAGCACGCTCGAGATCTTGTCGGAGATGCTCTCGGTGGGGTGGTAGTGGCCCGCGTCGAGGCAGAGCAGCTTCTCCCGCGTGATGCAGTAGCCCAGGTAGAACTCGCTCGACCCGACGGTGCAGCTCTCGCTGCCGATCCCGAAGAGCTTGGGCTCCACGGCGTCGAGGTTGTGCTTCGGCGACAGAGCCTTCTCGAACACGGCGTCGAGCGACTCGGCGAGCCGTTCCCGGGGCGCGAGCCGGTCGGCGGGCGTGTCCTTGAAGCCGTCCGGCACCCAGACATTGGTCACGCAGGGCGTGCCGAGGGCCTTGCCCATGGCGGCCCCGATCTCCCGCGACCGCCGGCAGTGCTCGATCCAAAACCTGCGAATGCCCTTGTCGGCATGCGACAGCGTGAAGCCATCGGCGGCCTTGGGGTGGGAGAAGCAGGTGGGATTGAAGTCGAGCCCCACCCCGCGGCCCTTCGCCCAGGCGATCCAGTTGGCGAAGTGCGAGGCGTCGATCTGGTCGCGATCGACCTTCTTGCCGCCGAACTCACCGTAGAAGGCGTGCAGATTGAGGCGGTGCCTGCCCGGGATCACCGCGAGGGCGGCGTCGAGGTCGCTGCGGAGTTCGTCGGGCGTGCGGGCCCGGCCGGGATGGTTGCCGGTCACGGCGAGGCCGCCCCCCACCGCGCCTCCCTGGTTCTCGAAGCCGCCGACGTCGTCCCCCTGCCAGCAGTGGAGCGAGATCGGGATCCTGGCAAGCGCCGCACAGGCCTTGTCGGCGTTCACGCCGAGCGACTCGTAGCGTTCGCGGGCGATCTTGTAGGCGGCTTCGATCTGCTTGGCGGTGGGCATGGTGTCTCGTTCGGGGATTCGTGCAGGGTGGGTCTGCCATGCGAACCGCCGCAGTGGTTCGACTCGCCCACCCCGTGGAGCAGGGCCCGATTCTGTCTTCCATCGCCCAAAAAGCCAATCGGGGCTGAAATCCCCACGTCGCCACCTCGACCATGCTGCAGGTGCAGCAGGTGCCTCGCTCGCGTGACATGACCCCCACCGACCACGTATGCTTCCTGCACCCCGCGGGGACCACACCGCGGCCCCCGTCGCATCCACGCACCGAGGCAGCCTTCCCATGGCCACCCGTCGTCCCTTCCTCCGGCACGTCACGATCGCCTTCGTCGCCCTCGCCGGCGTCGCTGCGTCCGCCACGCTCGTGCTGGCTGCCCAGCATCTCTGGGAGTGCAACTGGTGCCACCAGCAGTACCAGGGCGACAGCCCGCCCCGCTTCGCGAAGTGTCCCGCGAAGGACATGAAGCAGACCCACTGGTGGATCAAGAAGAACTGAGGACGCTGCCCTCCGGGGGCCGGACGGTGGGAGCCAGGCCGCGGGGCGTGCCGGATGACCGGGCCCGCCGACGGCGGCGAGACGGCGCCTGCCACGGCTCACCACCGCCGAGCGGTGGTCAGTCGTCGTCCGGCAGCCGGGCCAGCACCCGCAGCGGCCCGCCGCTGCCGCCGGCGATCTTCATCGGCAAGGCGACCACGAACGCGCCCTCCGCCGGCAGCCGCTCCAGGCCGGCGAGATTCTCGAAGATCGGCGTGTCGGCGGTGCAGAGCGCCACGTGTGAGCCGAACAGCGACGACGGGCCGTGGTCGATGCTCGCCGTGTCGATCCCCACCGCCTTCACGCGGCGGTGCCCCACCAGCCACTTCGCCGCATCGGGCGCGAGCCCCGGAAACCTCAGGAGCGGCACCGCCTCCGGCCCCTTCACGCCGGTGCCGAGATAGGCCGCGCGGTCGCCCCATCGCGTCGCCCAGCCGGTTCGCAGGAGCACGATCACGTCGACCAGCTGCCGGCCGTGCTCCCGCTCCCAGGCCACGAGGTCGTCGGCCGTCACCTCGTAGATCGGGTTCGCCGCACACTTCGCCCGCACGTCGATCACCGCCGCCTCGCCCACCAGCCGCTCGGGCTCGATCTGGTCGGCCGTGTGCCGGCCCTCGGCGAAGTGCCGCGGCGCGTCGAGGTGCGTGCCGCCGTGCTCCGCCGTCGCGAACCGGTTGGCCGCGTAGTAGTAGCCTTTGGGATTCGGCCCGTTGGCGCCCGGCTCGAACTGAAAGCCTTTCTCCGTCGGCCAGTAGATCGTGGCCGCGTCGAACGCATGGGTGAGGTCGAGCCAGGTGCCGGCCGCGAACCGGGCCGCCGCTGAGGCTTCCGGCCGTCGATCGACAGCCCGCGGCCCGACGCCCGCCGACTCCAGCGTCTCCGCCTCGGCCGACTCCCGCGGCGGCGCCACCGTGGCCTGAGCCAGCACGATCGCGGCGAGTCCGCTGATCGCGACGGCGGCGATGAACGACCGCGTTGCCATGGGGCGTCAGCCCGGATCGGAGTCGGAGTCGCCGTCGTCGCCGGGGGCAGAGCCCGCCGGCACGCCCGCCGGCGGCCCGCCCGGCGCCTTCGCACCTCCGGCCGCGGCCGCGGTCCCCTTCTCCGCCGCCGCCTGGTCGTCCACCCGCACGAGCAGCATCTGCTCCACCTTGCCGCCGTCGCGGTGCACGAGGATCGTGGTCTGCTTCTGGGTGAGATTCGAGAGGCCCGCCTCGTAGACCGGCGTCTTCTTGTCGCCGATCGTCCACGCGGCCCGCTGCGACTTCTTGTCCACCTTGCCCGTGATGTTCATCGTCGAATCACTGACGGCGTCGTAGTAGGTGCCCCGCAGCAGGCCCGCCTTGTCGATCGCCAGGCTCAGGAACGTGCTCGGGCTCGTCTCCTCCGAGCGGGCCAGCGCGAACACGCCGAGCGGCCGCCACTGGTCGTCGGCGGCGATCGTCACGTCGGGGCCGCCCGCGGCCGCGATCGTCGTCGCCTGCTGGGCATACTCCTCGGCGGTCCCCACCCGCTCGCCCTGCACGTACACACCGTCGTCCTGATAGCAGACGTTCGTGCCGTAGTTGTAGGACACGGGTGCCGAGCCATAGCCGCCCCAGCCGGCGAGCTCGCCCCAGGCGAGGCCCATCATCAGGCCGGCGCCCATGCCCCAGCCCCAGCCGCCCCACCAGCCGCCCGGCCACCAGCAGCCGAAGTGGTTGCCGTACCAGCCGCGGCCGCCGTACCAGCCGCCGTTGTAGAAGTTGTTGCGGATCGTGCCGGCCCGCTCCGAGAGGGCCCCGGCCGAGTAGGCCCGCACGCCGCCCCGGGCGAGGCCGTCGCGGCCGATGCCCTGCCCGGCGATCCGCTGAAAGTCGGCCCGC
>JBIIMU010000316.1:0-3845 GCA_044337845.1 Pirellulales bacterium
GGGCGAGTCGATGAACATCGACACCGCGGGCGTGGTCGTGACGGCGTCGAACGCCGCATGGCGGGTCACCGCCCCGATGCGGCCCGACAACGGCAACGCGAGCCTGCCGACGAGCTTCCGGAGGTGGTGGCACTTCGAGGTCGCCGGCCTGAACGCGACCGCCGGCTCGACCCTCGCGATGTCGATCACGAGGTCGGGATACAGCGACCTCATCACACCGGTCTGGAGCCTCGACGGCGGGCTCACCTACCAGCGCGTGCCCGGTGCGGTGCCGTCCTACTCGTCGTCGACGCTGACGCAGTCGTTCACCGTCAAGACGCCCCCCGGAGTCGGTTCGATCCGGCTGGCCAAGTACTACCCCTACACGCTCGGGATGTTCGACCGCTTCCGGGCGTCGCTCGCCGGCAATCCGTTCGTGCGCGAGGAGACGATCGGAACTTCGGCGCAGGGGCGCGGCATCGTGATGCACACGCTGACCGACGCGACCGTGCCCGACACCGGCAAGCAGCGGGTGTGGGTGCACGCGTCGGTGCACCCTGCCGAGCCCCCGGCGTCGTTCACCGCCGAGGGGCTCATCGGCTGGCTGGCGGGCGGCAGCGACGAGGCCCGCACGCTCCTCGGTCGCACGATCGTCAACGTCGTCACGATGGCCAACCCCGACGGCGTCGCGCTCGGCAACTACCGCACCACCTCGACGAGCGTGAACCTCGAGAACGACTGGTCGGCCCCCTACACCTCCGCCGTGCCGGAGCTCGTGGCCCTCCGCGGCACGATCGAACGCTTCATGGGCACCGCGGCGGCGCCGGGACCCAACCCGATCACGATGCTGCTCAACCTCCACGCCTCGCACGGCGAAACCTATCCGTTCCACTTCGTGCACCAGGCCAGCTACCCGACGTCGGGGGTGACCGCGGAGGTGCGGGCCCTGGAGGATCGCTGGGTGGCCGCCTACAAGGGCCGCAGCCCGTTCGGCGCGCTCCGTACGACCGACCCGCAATCGACGCTCGCCGGCCGCTCCTTCGTCGAATCGATGATGCACGACCGCTACACGCTCAGCCCCGCCTGGGATCCCGTGATGGCGATCACGTGGGAGGGCACCTACCAGGCCGGCCCCACGGCCGGCGTGCCGAACACACCCGACGACTACCGCCGGATGGGGTCCGACATGGGCTGGGCGATCGCCGACTACTACGGCGTGAGCCTCGCCCCGATCACGCTCTTCGCCGCCGCCGGCACGACCGTCGGACAGGCCGCCGCCGGGCAGCCCCTGCTCGCCGGCACGCTGCCCGCCCGCAAGACCGGCGCGGGCACCGTCGTCCTCGATGCGGCGAACGTCATCAGCGGTTCGACCGCGATCCAGCAGGGAACGCTGCGGCTCTCCCACCCGACCGCCCTCGTCCGCAGCACCGTCGCGCCGCTCGCCAGTGGAACGCTCGCGCTGGCCGCGGGCCTGCAGACGACCGTCGGCGGACTCAGGCCCGCCGCGGGCGGCTTGGTGGACCTCGGCAACGGCCTGCTCACGGTCGCCACGGGGCTCGCGCGAACCGACCTCCTGGCAGCCCTGGCAGCCGCGCGGGGGAACGGGTCATGGACGGGCACCTCGGGCATCGGGTCGTCGACCGTGGCGGCCGACGTCGCCCGCGGGGCCATGCGGTCGGTGGGCTGGCTCGAGGGCGGCGCCGGCGCGGTGACGATCGCCTACGCGGCGCCGGGAGACACGAACCTCGACTGGCATGTCGATATTCTCGATGTCGCCACCATCATCGGCTCGGGACGGTTCGGTTCGGGCCGCGCCGCGACGTGGGCCGAGGGCGACTTCAACTTCGACGGCCTCGCGGACATTCTCGACGTGGCCGACATCGTGGCCGCCGACCTGTTCAACACCGGCGCCTACAACGGGGCGGCGGCGGCCCTCGTCGCCGTGCCGGAGCCGGCCCAACCGGGGATCATCGCGACGCTCGCGGCAACCGCGGTCATTGCGGCCACGCGTCGCCGAGGTCGATCGCCACGAGCATGAGCCCCTGCGGCGGCGCCGTCGGCCCCGCGGCAGGCCGGCTGCGGGCCGCGAGGGCGGCGGCGAGCCAGTCCGGTGACCGCCGTCCTGAGCCCACCATCACCAGCGAGCCGGCGATGATCCGCACCATGTTGTAGAGAAACCCGTTCCCCTCCACCTCGACCCAGACCTCCGCCCCGGCCGCGTCGTTCGCCAGTGGCGGCCGGAACACGTCGAGCGCGTGGATGGTGCGGACCTTGGAACGCCGCGTGGAGGGAGTGGTCTCGAAGCTGGTGAAGTCGTGCTCGCCGACGAGGGCCGCCGCCGCCGCCCGCATCCGCGACTCGTCGAGCCGGCCCCGCCACCGCCACACGAGGTGCCGGTCCAGCACCGGCTTCCAGGCCGCGTCGTGGATCCGATACCGATACCGCTTGCGAACGGCCGCAGCGACGGGATCGAACTCCGGGCCCACTCCCCTGCCCTCGCGAACGCTGACGTCGGGAGGCAGGGTCGCGTTGAGCGCCCGCACCCAGACCTCCGCGGAGTGGCCGCTGACCGACGTGAAGGCGGCGACCTGATCGAGCGCGTGCACGCCGGCGTCGGTGCGGCTCGCGCCCTTCGGGACCACGTCTTCGCCCGACACCTGGCGGATCGCCGCGGCGAGCGCCCCCTGCACCGTCGCCCGGCCCGGCTGCATCTGCCAGCCGGAGTACCGCGTGCCCTCGTAGGCCAGCCGGAGGGCGATCCGACGGGCCTCGGGCGGCACGGCGTCCGGCGTCGCGTTCATGACCGCGACGCGTGCCCTGCCCCCTTGAGGCCGTGCTTCGCCAGATACTCGGCGATCTGCACGGCGTTGGTGGCCGCACCCTTGCGGACGTTGTCCGACACGCACCACAGGGCGATGCCGTTGGGGCAGGAGATGTCTTCCCGAATGCGCCCCACGAACACCTCGTCGCGGCCGCTGGCCGTCCGCGGCAGCGGATACGACTTCGCAGCCAGATCGTCCTCGACCACGATCCCCGGAAAGCCCGCCAGGAGCCTCCGGGCCTCGGCGGCCGTGAGCTTCCGCTCGGTCTCGATCAGGATCGATTCGCTGTGGCCGTTGGCCACCGGCACGCGGACGCACGTGGCGCTCACGGCGATCGACTCGTCGCCGAGGATCTTCCGCGTCTCGAGCACCATCTTCATCTCCTCGCTCGTGAAGCCGTTGGGCTTGGGCGAGCCGATCTGCGGGATCAGGTTGGCCGCGATGGGGTGCGAAAACACCTGCTTCGCCTCGGGCTCCTTGGCGAGCCACGACGCGGTGGCCTGCTCGAGCTCGCGGATGGCGGCGAGGCCCGCACCGCTGACGGCCTGGTAGGTGCTCACGATCACCCGCGTCACGCGGGCCGCGTCGTGCAGCGGCTTCATCACCATCACCATCTGCGTGGTCGAGCAGTTGGGGCTGGCGATGATGCCCTTGTGCGTGGCGAGCGCCTCGGGATTCACCTCGGGAATCACCAGCGGCACGTCGGGGTGCATCCGGTAGAACGCGCTCTCGTCCACCACGACCGTGCCCCGCTCGACCGCCCAGGGCACGAACTCGGCCGCCACCTCGTCGGGCGTGCTGCCGATCGCCAGATCGACGCCCACGAACGAGTCGGGGGTCAGCACCTCCACGTCGACGACGGCGTCGCCGACCCGCACCGGCGTGCCCGCCGAGCGGGCCGAGGCGAGCAGCTTGAGCCGCTTCGCGGGAAACTTCCGGGCCGCGAGCAGGTCGAGGATGATGCGGCCCACGGCGCCCGTGGCGCCGACGACGGCGAGCGTGTCGATCATGGATGGTCCGAGGTGGTTCCGGTGAGGGTGTGGG
>JBIIMU010000317.1:0-3842 GCA_044337845.1 Pirellulales bacterium
CCAAACTCCGGGCGGTGGTCGGCCTCAACCGCGCTATCGGCACCTCGCTCACCGTCGACGACGTGCTGCCGAGGCTGCTCGGGGGCCTGCTGGAGGCCTTTCCCCGCGCAGAACGCGGCTTCGTCCTGCTCGTCGATCCCGCGACGGGCCGGCTGGTGGTGCGGTCGCGGCTCACGCGAACTGGGATCGACGAGGACGGCCCGCTGCGGCTGAGTCTGTCGCTGCTCACGACGGTCGCCGAATCGCGCCGCGCCATCCTCTCCGCCGACGCCACCGAGGACACCCGCTTCAGCGCGGCCGAGAGCGTGGTCGACTGCCGCATCCGGTCGGTGATGTGCGTGCCCGTCGCCCGCGGCGACGGGGGGCTCCTCGGGGTGATCCAGATCGACTCCCGCGACGCGCCCGGCGGGTTCACGGCCGCCGATCTCGAAGTGCTCGCCGGGGTGGCCGGCCAGGCGGCCCAGGCCATCGAGCAGGCGCTCGCCCACGACGAACGCATCGCGCGGGAGCAGTTTTCCCGCGACCTCGAACTCGCCCAGCGGGTGCAGCAGGGACTGCTGCCGTCGCGTCCCCCCGACCTGCCCGGCTACGAGATCTTCGACCACTACGAGTCGGCCCGGCACGTGGGGGGCGACTTCTTCGCCTACGTGCCCCTCGCCGACGACCGCCTGGCCGTCGTGCTCGCCGACGTGTCCGGCAAAGGGATCTCGGCGGCGCTGCTGATGGCCGCGCTCTCGGCCGACGTCCGCTACTGCCTCGCGAGCGAGCGCGACCTGGGGCGGGCCGTCGCCCGCATCAACGAGACGTTTCTCCGCGGCGGCTGGGACGACCGGTTCGCGACGCTCGTGGTCGCCGTGCTCGATCCCGCGCGGCACGTGGCGACGATCTGCAACGCCGGCCACCTGCCGGTGTTTCGCTGCGGCCCGAACGGGGAGGTCGAGACGGTGGCCGCGGACCTCGGCGGGCTGCCGCTGGGGATGGCCCCGCCGGGTGACTACCGCTCCTGCGAGGTGCCGCTGGCCCCGGGCGCCACGCTGCTGTTCTGCACCGACGGCATCAGCGAGGCGCTGGATCACGAGCAGCGGTGCTACGGCTTCGAGCGGATGGAGGCGGTGCTCGCGGAGGCATCCGGGCCCGCCGAGATCGGCCGCCGGCTGCTGGCGGACGTCCGCCGGCATGCGGCGGGACAGGTGCAGAGCGACGACATCTGCGTGGTCTGTGTGGGCCGCCTCCGTGGAACCGCCCATCCTGCCCAGAGGCCGGGGCCCGAACGCGACGGCGGCATCGTGCAGGCCCGTGGCTGACCGGCCGATACGTCTCTCCGGGCCGCGACCGGGCGGCCGCGGCGCCCGTGGGCGACGCCATGGGTCGGGCAGGATGCAGGGTTCACGGAGGAGATGCCATGAGTTTCTTTCACTGGGTTCGCGAGGGTGTTCGGCAGGCGGTGGTGCTCGGCCTGGCCGATGCGATCGACGATGTGGGCACGCGGAGCCGCGACGAGGACCTCGGCGCGACCCTCGCCCAGACACTCCGCGACCGCCTCGCCGTCTCCCGGCAGCCCACCGTGCTCGACGCCCCGGCGGCCCCCTCCGCGACGGCGACCGTGGCTGCTCCGGCGCCGGGCCGGCGGCGGCTGGGGCGGTCGATCGAGGGGCTCCGCAAGGCGGCCTGACGGCGGCGCTCAGGCGGACTCCGCCGCCGGCAGCGGCAGCGTGACCTCCACGCTCGTGCCCCGACGCGGTGCCGACACGATCGCCGGCGAGGCGCCGAACAGGCGGCACCGCTGCCGGATGCCCTCCAGCCCGAAGTGACGGTCCTGCACGGCCTCGGGCTCGAAGCCCCGGCCGTCGTCCCGCACGAGCACGTGCACGCCGCCGGGCACCTGCTCGACGCGAACCTCGGCCGACTTCGCGCGGGAGTGGCGGCGGGCGTTGGTGAGCGACTCCTGAACGACCCGGAAGATCACCGTCTCCAGGGCGACGGGCAGCCGCTCCCCCGGCAGGTCGTGGACGAACTCGACGCGCGGGATCTCGACGCGTGCGTCCGCCACCAGCGACTCGATCGCCTCGACGATCCCCAGTTCGTCGAGGGCGGGCGGCCGGAGGCCGGCGATCAGCCGCCGTGACTCGTCGGCCGCCGCCCGCAGGAGCCGCATGCCGTGCTCGAAATCCTTCGGCACGCTGCCCGTGAGGGTGTGCTGCTGCGCCTCGAAGTGCATGATCGCGCCGGCGATGTACTGGGCGAGGCCGTCATGGATCTCGTAGGAGACGAGCTGCCGCTCCCGCTCCTGGATGTCGATCAGCCGGCGCAGGACGGCCCGCTCGCGTTCCAGGTCGCGCTCTGTCTGGGACAACGCCGTGATGTCCTCGGAGCAGACGATTACGGCTGCGATCCCGCCGTCTTGGAGCACCGGCCCGATTCGGACCGCGAACTCGCGGATGTCGCCGTCCGGCGTCCGCACCGTGGTCTTCAGCGACTGTGGGCTGCCGCCCTGAAAGACAGCGTCGATCGCGAGCCGGAGTCGCTCCACGGAGTCGCCGATCGTGAAGGCGAGGACGCTCTGCCCGATCACGCTCTCCAGGGGCGTGTTGTTGCCGGTGCGGTTGACGTGCCGCATCACGTAGTTCCGATCGACGACCACGATGTAGTCGCCCGCCGCTCGTTGAACCGCAGCCCAGAGAGTGGCCGGGTCGCGAAGGGCCGCGTCGACGTGGGGCATGGGCAATCCTTCAGGACGCTAGATCGACCGCGGCTTCGGAATCCGGCCGCCGCCCTTGCGGCCGCGTGGCCCCGCCGCCCGGCCGCCGCGGGGCTTGCCGTCGCGGAGGCTCGCGATCTCGTCGCGGATCCGGGCCGCCCGCTCGAAGTCGAGCTCGGCCGCGGCCTGCATCATGTCGGACTCGAGCTGCTCGATCAGTTCCGTCGCCCGCCGCCGCGACTCGTCGCCCGCCCCCACCGCCTCGAAGGCCACGGCCCGCGAGGCCGCCTCCGCCTCGATGCCGGCGCGGATCTCCTTGCGGACCGTCTCCGGCGTGATCCCGTGCTCGATGTTGTAGGCCTCCTGGAGCGCCCGCCGCCGGCGGGTCTCGTCCACGGCCTGCTGCATCGACTCGGTGACCGTGTCGGCGTAGAGGATCACGCGGGCGTCGACGTTGCGGGCCGAGCGGCCGATCGTCTGCATCAGCGACGTCTCGCTCCGCAGGAAGCCCTCCTTGTCGGCATCGAGGATCGCCACGAGCGACACCTCCGGCAGGTCGAGCCCCTCGCGGAGCAGGTTCACGCCCACGAGCACGTCGAACTTCCCCTCGCGGAGCTCCTTGAGCAGTTCCACCCGCTCGAAGGCGTCGAGCTCGCTGTGGAGCCAGCGGCAGCGGACCTTCCGCTCCTGGAAGTAGGCGGTGAGGTCTTCCGCGAGCTTCTTGGTGAGCGTGGTCACGAGCACCCGCTGGCCGGCCGCCACGACCTTGTCGATCTCCCCGGCGAGGTGCACCACCTGCTGCTTCGCCGGCACGATCTCGATCACCGGGTCGAGCAGGCCGGTGGGTCGGATCACCTGCTCGACCACCTCGCCGCCGGTCCGCGTCAGCTCCCAGGGGGCGGGCGTCGCCGACACGAACACGGTCTGGTGGAGCCGCTTCTCCCATTCGTCGAACATCAGCGGCCGGTTGTCGAGGGCGCTGGGCAGCCGGAAGCCGTGGTCCACGAGCGTCATCTTCCGGCTCCGGTCGCCGGCATACATCCCGCGGACCTGCGGCACGGTCACGTGCGACTCGTCCACGAAGAACAGGAAGTCGTCGGGAAAGTAGTTGAAGAGCGTGCCGGGCGTGCTGCCCGGGGCGCGG
>JBIIMU010000318.1:0-3838 GCA_044337845.1 Pirellulales bacterium
GGCGGCGAGCGTCGTGCAGCCCGCGCCGCGGTCGCAGGCGGTGACCGCGATCACGCGGCGGCCGCGTTGCCGGGCCCGCTCGACCTCGTCGGCCACCGCGCACCAAGCGCCCCAGGCGGTCGCGAGGAGCCGCTCGAGCACGTCGTTCGTCGGACCGTCGGCGGGCGGTGCGGCCGGAGTTCCGGTCGCCGTGGCCGGCGGCGCCTCGGGTTCGGCCGGCACCGCGCAGGGGATCGGCGCCGTCCGGCCTGAAGTCCAGTGATCGAGGAACGCCCGATCGAGCGCGTCGAGCATCATCGGGCCACCGTCCCGGAGGCCGCCTCGAAGGCCTGGATGCGGGCGATCCGCTCCTGTCGGGCGCGGGCCAGTCGCCGGCCGTCGTTCCACGAGGCGACCATCCACACCACCACCGCGAGCACCGCGAGCACGCTCACCGACACGCCGGGGAACCGCGGTCGCGATGCGGAGGCCTCGGGCCGCCGCAACCGGGGCCCGGAGCGGGTGGCCGGCTGCGGCGGCGGATCCGCCGGCGACGCCGCCGCGACGGTCGGCGAATCGAGCGCTGGAATGCGAGCAATGACCTTCACGACGAACCCTCCGGTGAGGATCGTCGTCGCTTTCGCTCGTGCTTGAGGCCCCGGGCGGCCCGCAAGGGCTCCCGCCCCAACCGGCACCGGCTGCCGCGGCGAAACGCGCCATAGAGCCGGCACAGTATGCCCGACCCGTCGGCTCGCCTATGATCACCACACCGGCAAACCCGGCAGCAATCCCGCGGTTTTCACCCGTTTTCCCCGACCCAGCCCGGACTCTCGATGCCTCCCACCAGCCCGTCCAGCCGCTCCGACCTGCTCCGCTCCGTCCTCGACAGCCGCATCGCGATCCTCGACGGCGCCATGGGCACGATGGTCCATCAGCTCGCGCTCGACGAGCGGGGCTTCCGCGGCGCGCGGTTCGCCGACCACCACCGGGATCTCAAGAACTGCATCGATGTCCTCACCCTCAGCCAGGGCGACGCGATCCGCGGCATCCACGCGGCGTACCTCGAGGCCGGGGCCGACATCGTCGAGACCAACACCTTCGGCGCCACCAGCGTGGCACTCGCCGACTTCGGCCTCCAGGATTTCACCCGGGAGATGAATCTCGTCGCCGCGTCGCTCGCGCGGGCTGCCGCCGACGCGGCCACGGCGAAGACGCCCGACAAGCCCCGGTTCGTGGCCGGCTCGATCGGCCCCACCAACAAGCAGCTCTCGATCGCCGGCAACGTGGCCGACCCCGGCCACCGCGACGTCACGTACGACGAGATGGTGGCGGCCTACCGGGAGCAGATCGAGGCGCTGATCGAGGGGGGCGTCGACATCCTCCTCGCCGAGACGGCCTTCGACACGCTCGTGCTCAAGGCCTGCCTCCATGCCATCGAGCAGACCTTCTCGGACCTCGGCCGGTCGTTGCCGGTGATGGCGTCGTTCACGATTTTCGAGGGCGGCCGGACCCTCTCCGCCCAGACGGTCGAGGCCTGCTGGACGAGCATCTCGCACGTCGACCTGCTCTCCGCCGGCATCAACTGCGCCCTCGGGCCCGAGAAGCTCCGCACCCACGTGGCCGACCTGTCGCGGATCACCCCGCGGCTGGTGAGCTGCTATCCCAACGCCGGCCTGCCCAACGCGCTCGGCGGCTTCGACGAGACGCCCGAGATGATGGCGAGCGTGCTCGAGGAGTTCGCCCAGAGCGGCTGGCTCAACATCGTGGGGGGCTGCTGCGGCAGCACGCCGGCCCACATCAAGGCGATCGCCGACACGATGCGGAACTACCCGCCGCGGACGCCGGCCGAACCGCCGCGGCGGAGCCGGTATTCCGGCCTCGAGATGCTCGAACTGCGGCCCGAGAGCAGCTTCACGATCGTCGGCGAGCGGACGAACGTCACCGGCTCGCGGGCCTTCGCCCGGCTCATCAAGGAGGAGCGGTACGAGGAGGCCCTCGGTGTCGCCCGGCAGCAGGTGGAGAACGGCGCCAACATCATCGACGTCAACGTCGACGAGGGCATGCTCGACGGCGTGAAGGTGATGACCAAGTTCCTCACGCTGCTCTCCAGCGAGCCGGAGATCTCGAAGGTCCCGATCATGATCGACTCCTCGCGATTCGAGGTGCTCGAGGCGGGGCTGAAGTGCGTGCAGGGCAAGGGGATCGTCAACTCGATCAGCCTCAAGGAGGGGGAGGAGGTGTTCCTCCACCAGGCCCGCACGGTCCGCGGCTACGGGGCCGCGGTCGTGGTGATGGCGTTCGACGAGGAGGGGCAGGCGACCGACGTCGAGCGACGGGTGGCGATCTGCCGGCGGGCCTACCGGCTGCTGACCGAGCAGGCCGGCTTCGCGCCGGAGGACATCATCTTCGACCCGAACATCCTCACGGTGGCCACCGGCATCGAGGAGCACAACGCCTACGCGGTCAACTTCATCGAGGCCACGCGGCGGATCAAGGAGGCGATGCCGCTGGTCAAGGTGTCGGGGGGCGTGAGCAACATCTCGTTCTCGTTCCGCGGCAACGAGGTGGTCCGCGAGGCGATGCACTCCTGCTTCCTGTACCACGCCATCCAGGCCGGCATGGAGATGGGGATCGTCAACGCCGGGCAGCTGGCGGTCTACCAGGAGATCGAGCCCGAGCTCAAGGATCGGATCGAGGACGTGCTCTTCGACCGCCGGCCCGACGCCACCGAGCGGCTCGTCGAGTTTGCCGAGACGGTGAAGAAGCAGGACGGCGCGGGGGCGACGCAGGCCGACACCTGGCGGAGCCTCGACGTGGAGGCCCGACTGACGCACGCGCTCGTGAAGGGCATCGCCGACCACGTCGAGGAGGACGTCGAGGCCGCCCGGGGGCACTACGCGACCAGCCTCGAGATCATCGAGGGGCCGCTGATGCGGGGCATGCAGACGGTCGGCGACCTGTTCGGCGAGGGCAAGATGTTCCTCCCGCAGGTCGTGAAGAGCGCCCGCGTGATGAAGCGGGCCGTGAACCACCTGCTCCCCTACATGGAGGCCGAGCGTGCCGCCTCGGGGGCCGCCAACACCAAGCGGGGCACGGTGCTGATGGCCACGGTGAAGGGCGACGTGCACGACATCGGCAAGAACATCGTCGGCGTGGTGCTCGGCTGCAACGGCTACGAGGTCGTGGATCTCGGCGTGATGGTGCCCTGCACGAAGATCATCGACGAGGCGATCCGCCATCAGGTGGACATCGTGGGCCTCTCGGGCCTGATCACGCCGAGCCTCGACGAGATGGTGCAGGTGGCGCAGGAGTTCGAGCACGCCAAGCTGAAGGTGCCGCTCTTGATCGGCGGGGCCACGACCTCCGCCCGGCACACGGCCGTGAAGATCGCCCCGAAGTACTCGGGCGCGGTCGTCCACGTCAACGACGCCTCGCGGGCCGCCGGCGTGGTGGAGAAACTGCTGAGTTCCACCGCCCGCGAGGAGTTCGTGCGGGCCACCCGCGAGGCCCAGGCCCGCGACGTCGAGAACTTCAAGCGGCGGCAGGAGACCAAGCTCGTCCCCTACGCCACCGCCTGCGCGAAGCGCTGGACCACCGACTGGGCGACCGCCCCGATCGACGTGCCCGAGTTCCTCGGCGTGCGGACGATCGACCCGGTGCCCCTGGTCGACCTGATCCCGTTCATCGACTGGTCGCCGTTTTTCCTGTCGTGGGAGCTCAAGGGGAAGTATCCGGCGATCTTCACCGACCCGGTCGTGGGCGAGGAGGCGAGAAAGCTCCACCGCGACGCGCTCGAAATGCTCGACCGGATCGTCCGCGACGACGCCCTCGGAGCGAAGGCGGTCTACGGGTTTTTCGC